>JAEYFY010000341.1 GCA_023454395.1 Pseudomonadota bacterium | reverse complement strand
TGTATTACTTATTTACCGCTGTACTGTTAGTACCGCTACCTCAGCTATTTTCATAAATAGAGAACAACAGTATGGATATATTAATTAGCGCACTTGCTTATATTGATTACACAACAATACTTGTCGTTATTGGTGCTTGTTTATTTGGCTTATTCGTTGGTGCCATTCCCGGATTAACATCAACAATGGCTATTGCATTAATGGTGCCATTTACTTTTTTTCTTGATCCTATTCCTGCATTAGCCTTAATGATTTCTGTCGGTGCATCTTCTATATTTGCGGGTGATATTCCTGGTGCTTTATTGAATATTCCGGGCACGCCTGCATCGGCAGCTTATACCAATGATGCACACAGCTTAGTAAAAGAAGGTAAAACTAACCGCGTATTAGGCATGTCGTTAACAAGCTCTGTGATTGGTGGCGTTATTGGCACGATCATATTAGCGTCAACCGCGCCAATTTTGGCTGAGTTTGCTTTAAAGTTTAGCTCTTATGAATATATGTGGCTGTCTTTAATAGGGCTTAGCTGTGCAACGATTGTTTCAGGTTCACATATTAGAAAAAGCTTATTAGCACTATTCTTTGGTATTGCATTAGCCACCATTGGCTATGATGAATTTACAGGGCAAGCACGCTTTACTTTCGGTGAAGTCTCTTTAATGCAAGGTGTAAGTTTTATTCCAGCAATGATCGGATTATTTGCAATTTCTGGTGCAATTAAATATTACGTTGAGCGTTGGAAAGAAAAGCAAATCACGCTAAGTGAAATGAATGCTGAAAATAACTCTTACAATATTTTTAAAGGAATAGGCGGTGTTGTTCGCCAGCGTAAAGGTGGTATTTTCCGTAGCGGAATAATAGGCACATTAATTGGTGCGTTACCCGGCGCGGGTGCCGATATTGCGGCATGGATCTCTTATGCCGTTTCAAAGAAACTCTCTAAAACACCAGAAAAATATGGGCATGGTTCTGAAGAAGGTATTGTTGATGCATCAGCAAGTAATAATGCAAGTTTAGCCGGAAGTTGGATCCCATCGTTAGTATTTGGTATTCCGGGCGATTCTGCCGCTGCAATTATTATCGGTGTATTGTATATGAAAGATATGCAACCAGGGCCAACACTGTTTTTATTCAACCCTGATAAATTGTATGCTGTCTTTATTATCTTCTTTATCGCGAATCTAATTTTATTACCGATTGCTTTTATTGTTGTCAATTTATTGAAGAAGATCGTTGCTATTGATAATGCGATTATTTATCCAGCAATTATCTTATTTAGTCTCGTCGGCTCTTACGCAATCACTAATACGATGTCTTCTATTGTTGTTATGTTAGTAATGGGAGTTATCGGTTATTTCCTTCAAGAACGAAAATTCCCAATATCACCCATTATTCTGGGCATGATATTAGGGCCAATGTTAGAAAAGAATTTAATCTCATCTTTAATGAAATCTGATGGTGACTTAATTAATTTCGTTAACAGACCTATTTCGATGGTATTAGCCAGTGTATTTCTACTTATTGTAGTTATGCAAATTAGAGGTGCATTTAAAGCTAAATAAATAATCTATCTAATACTAAATATTTATTACTAAACATCTATTTATAGAAAGATACTTTTTAAGTATCAGGGAAAACTCATCTTAAATAAAATAAGTTTATTTAAGATGTCAGAAATCAGCAGATAAATAAAAATATCGGGTGATCACATGAAAAAAATATTAAATAAGCCAGAAAACTATGTCGATGAAACATTAGCGGGTTTATGCCTTGCTCATAGTGATATTTATCGTCAACCACAGCCAAGATTGATTACTCGTACGAAAAAAGTAAATAAAACCAAAGTGGGTATTGTAACGGGAGGTGGATCGGGTCACTTACCTGTATTTACGGGATATGTGGGTGAGGGCTTATTAGATGCGGCTGCCGTAGGCGATGTTTTTGCTTCACCTTCAGCAGATTTGATGGCAGATGCCATTCGTGAAGCCAACAATGGCTTAGGTGTGTTGTTACTGTATGGTAATTATGGTGGCGATATCATGAATTTTGATATGGCGACCGAAACGGTCGATTTTGAAGATGATATTCGTTGTACAACCGTTTTAGCCGCTGATGATGTGGCTTCAGCAAAACCAGAAGAAGCACACAAACGTCGTGGTGTTGCTGGGATGATCTATGGTTTTAAAATGGCGGGTGCCAAAGCTGAAGAAGGAGCAACACTTGATGAAGTTACGCGTATTGCTCAAAAAACCATGGAAAATACCCGAACCATTGGTTGTGCGTTGACATCTTGCACCTTACCCGCAGTAGGACATCCTACTTTTGAAATCGGTGAAGATGAAATGGAAATGGGGATGGGTATTCACGGTGAACCGGGAATTTGGCGTGATAAATTACGCAGCGCAGATGATATTGCACAAGAGATGTTTGATCGCTTACAGGCAGAATTATCATTAAAAATAGGTGATAAAGTCTCTGTATTAGTTAACTCTTTAGGCGCAACGCCATTAGAAGAGCTTTATATTCTGTACAACAAAATTGCACAACTGATTGATAAAACGGGTGCAACAATTGTACATCCATTAGTCGGCCGTTATGCCACATCTATGGAAATGACTGGGGCAAGTTTAACATTGTGTAAATTAGATGAAGAGCTAGAAGCCTTGATGAATGCACCCGCTCATTGTGCATTCTGGAGGGTATAGCGATGAATATTACACTTGATATGCTCAAACAAGCGGTGAGCCGTATCGCTATCGCTTGTGAGCAATCTCAATCAATGCTGTGTGAAGCAGATAGTCGTCTAGGTGATGGGGATCTCGGGATCACGATGCAAAAAGGCTGGCGACAAATTGCGGACGATTCACAAGATTGGCCTGATGAGCTCAGCAAAGTGCTTTTTCAATGCAATAAATCATTACAAAAAGCCTGTGCTTCTTCTTTTGGTACATTGCAAGCTACGGCTTTTATGGCAATGGCAAAATACTGCAAAGAGAATCAACTTCAAGAAATATCGCCTTCTGACATTTCACCGCTATTAACTATTGCATACCAAAGCATGATGGCGAGAGGAAAAGGGGAATTAGGGCAAAAATCCGTACTCGATATTCTTTACCATTTATCTGAAGCGCTAAAACCAACTTTAGCTATCGATAATCTAAAAGCAGCAGCCTTACAAAGCGTCGATAGTACGCTTAATGAATTTCGCCAAAAACCTAATTTATTAGGTCGCGCTCGTATGTTCCCAGAAAAATCTATTGGTTTAGATGATCCGGGTATGTTGGCAATTAAAGTTATTGTTGAAGCAATCTGATTTAATAAAGGTCTTTATATGAAAAAATTATTTGGCGTTACAGTGGCAATGGTTACTCCGTTTGATTCGCACGATCAAGTAGATATTAAAGCGTTATCCGCATTAACTGAAATGCTCGTAACCAAAGGCGTTGATTGCCTTTATCCTTGTGGTACAACGGGTGAGATGTTGCGTTTATCTGCATCAGAACGTAAAAATGTTGCTAAAACCGTTGTTGAAACAGCAAATAAGCGTTTACCGGTCTTTATTCATGTTGGTGCAATGACATTAACTGAAACCATTGAATTAGCCAAACATGCCGTTGAAATTGGTGCTGATGGTATTGGTGTGGTGACACCACAATTTTTTGGTGCGACAGACAGAGAATTAGAAAACTATTTTGTGACCGTGGCAAATAGTGTGCCGGATAATTTCCCTGTTTATCTGTATAACATTCCACAATGTGCTGCAAATAATATCAAGCCTGAATTAGCGGCCAAAATACAACAACAGTGTAAAAATGTAATTGGTATTAAATACAGTTTTGCTGATAACAATACTACATTAAGTTATCTTGCGGTTGCAGAGGGTTTTTCAGTCCTTCATGGTTACGATAAATTATTCCTAGGTTTATTAGATGCAGGTTGTGACGGTACGGTTTCAGGTTGTGCTTGTGTATTCCCTGAGCCATTTGTGAATATGTATAAAGCTTATATCGCAGGTCATTACCAAGAAGCGAAATACTGGCAACAATTTTGTGTGAAATTTAGTGATGCACTTAAGTCTGGCGCGAATATGGCTATATTTAAATCAGCATTAACCATGCGTGGTTTAGAAGGTGGTCATATGCGTTTGCCACAACTTGATTTATTACCTGAAGAAAATCAACAACTAAAAGAAAATCTAACTCAATTATGTAAAGAAGCAGGTATTACTTTTTCACTTAACTAATAAATGGTTAAACAAATGTCCCCGTTATTTTAGTTGATTGGTTGTATGTTGATCCTTTTAAGCAGTATAGGTTTTTCTATACTGCTTTTTTTCATATTAGAGCATGTTCATATTAGACAATGCATAAGATGTCATGGTTTATTGTGCTAAAAAGTGACCATATTGCGCGATATCAACATTACCACCGCTGATAATAATACCTATTTTTTTACCTTTTAATTTATCACCAAATTGACGAGCAGCCGCTAAACTTAAACAGCCCGTTGGCTCTACAATTATTTTCATTCGCTGAGCGTAAAACTGCATAGCCAAAATTAATTCTTCATCTGTCGCCGTTAAAATATCGTTCACATTGTTACGAATAATCTCAAAAGTATAATTGCCTAAGTGCTGAGTTTGCGCGCCGTCTGCAATTGTTTTCGGTGTATCAATATGAATGATTTCGCCTTTGCGTAATGATTGTTGCCCGTCATTTCCGGCTAAAGGCTCTACGCCAAATATTTTACAATGTGGTGAGAGGGCTTTGGTTGATAATAAAGAGCCGGAAAGTAATCCACCACCACCTAGTGGAACAAATAGCATATCTAATGCACCAACTTCATCAAACAACTCTTTTGTGGCAGTACCTTGCCCGGCAATAATATGAGGATGATCGTAAGGTGGAATTAATGTTAGACCTTCTTTTTGTGCAAGTTGTTGCCCAATTTCTTCACGATCTTCTGTATAACGGTTATAGGTGATCACGCGACCACCATAGCCTTTTGTGGCTTCCATTTTTGCCTTTGGTGCATCTTCAGGCATGATAATAGTTGCAGGAATACCTAATAGCTTTGCCGATAAAGCTATAGCTTGCGCATGATTGCCTGATGAGAAAGTCACGACACCCTTTTTACGTTGTTCTGCGGTAAATTGAGATAACGCATTCATCGCACCACGAAATTTAAATGCGCCCATTCGCTGAAAGTTTTCACATTTAAAATAAAATTGCGCCCCTGTCAGCTCATTAATAGTGCGAGAAGTTAAAACCGGTGTTTTATTAAGATACGGCAGAATACGTTGATAAGCGTCAGCAACATCTTTATAAGTAGGAGCAAGTAACTTATTCATAAGATTATTCCTTAATAACAACGGCTTCAATTTCAATTTTACTCCCAAAATGTAGCTCTTTTACACCCGCCACTAATCTTGCTGGTCTATGCTCGCCAATCCATTTTGCATATAACTCATTAACGATAGGCCATTCATTAATATCTGTCACATAGACTTTAACTTGAGCAATATCGGTTTTCTTTGCATTAATTCCGAGAAGACAAGCAGTTAAATTTTCAAGGACTTGTGTGATTTGGACTTCAACGGGTTTATCTGCTAAAGGTTTACCTTGTTTATCTAATGGCAATAATCCAGAAACAAACGACATATTATTTGCAGTAACGACATGAGAGTAATGCCCACCAGGTGAAGAGAGTGCTTCAATATTTTGTTGGATAAGATGTGAGGTCATTGTATTTTCCTATTTCACTTAAGTTAGATAAAATGTACATCTACTTATACATAATGTCTAATTTTAGATCAATAGTTTATTTTTTGCTAAAAGCGAGTGTAAATCTAGGATAAAGAGAAGGATGCGCTAATTCATTTTTAGGTGTGTCAAATTTTCGTTGAGCGACTTCTTGAATTGCTTTTTTTATTGCAGAAAAATCAACTTCATTTTCATTTCCTGATAAAAAATTGTAGATATTTCCAGCCAATAAACAATAAATCTCATATTTTAAATATGAATTATCAGAAATATTCAAATCATCTATTGCTTGAGTTACTTCAGGAATGTCTTGTAAGTGCTGGATCATCGTACTTTGAGCTGCATTTCTATCTAAATCTAGCTTAAATTGTTTAGAAATTAAAAAAAATAAAAATTGTTTTGTCTCTTTGTTTATAATAATTTTGTCATCATGATATAAATTGTCAATTATCCGATTAATTATTGAAGAAGGAAGAACCTTCTTTTCATTTATCCACCAACCTAAAATATCATCATCTATTTTTTCATAAGCCTCATTTAACAATAGTATTGATTTCACTTGATTTTTTGGATTAATCCTGTAAGAGAATATTGCTTCTGGCGTATAAAGATCTCGTATTTTTGATATTAACTCTTTACTGAGTTTTGCAATATCAACACTAACTTCTTTTCTTTTACCACCATCACCTATGGAGATATCTAAGTGAGTGTTTTTAATATTTTTAATATTATTTAAAAACTTCCCATAGATATTTAATTGTTCTTTATTAACGACAGTATTTGTATTGTGGTTTTTAATTACACATTTCGCTGAAATAACTTTCATAAAAATTCCTTTTGTCATTAAAAGAAATTTTGACAGAACAAAGAATAAAATCTTTCATAAATAAAACCAATGGATCTAATAAAAAAGAGGTGAAAATATATCACCTCTTTTTGTCTTTTATATGATATTAAATATAAGATTTAATAAGAACAACGTGTTATTTTCCACGCGGTATAAATCGCTATTAATGGCGCTAATGCTAAAAATAAGAAGAGGGCAGATGCAGAAGAAGAAAGCCCTTCAGGAGTACCACTATTAAAACCATTTAAATTAACTATCATGCCTGCAAGTGCAGAACCTAGTGCGGTTGCAAACAGTTGTACGGTAGTAATTGACGCACCCGCAATATCTTTATCTTGTGTGGAAGCGGCTTGCAATATACGTGTTAATAGGTGAGGCCAACCAAAACCAATACCATAGCCCACTAAGAACAAAGCAAATAAAATAATAAAAAGACTCATTGCGTTTTCTGATTGCAACAGTGGATTAGGAATAACAAAAGCCAATACGACTAAACCGATAAAAACAATAATAGGGCCACTTAAAATACTAAAACGCATTTTAGCACCTTGCCAACTTGCACTAATGACTTCAGCAACTGTCCAGCCTAATGCCATTAATGCACTCATATAGCCAGAAGCTAAAGGCGTTTGCATATGTAAACTTTGTAGATAATAAGGGACAAAGATCTCGCAAGTCATACCGATGGCTAATAGCGAAATAGTTAAATACAAAAGTGCGTGTAAAGATAGCCCTTTAAATGTATTGGTGGGTAATAGCCGAACGGTAAAACGTTTTTCGCAGAAAATAAGTACACCAATTAAACCAAATACAGCCACGATACTAAGCAAATTAATGGTAAGTGAGGACGAAAGGCTACCCGATGAAATCAGCAAAACAGCGACTGTTAAAATGATCAGTTGAAGATAAGGCAGGCTTTGTGAGGTTGATTTTGGTGCGTCACTGCTATTTTTGGGTAAAATAAACCACAGATAAATACCATAAAAAAGCATGATAGGTAACATAATACCAAAGGCATAACGCCAAGCATTTAATTGAGCAAAAATCCCACCAATAGCAGGGCCAATTAAGGTAGCAACACCCCACATGCCTGAAATTAATGCCATTGCTCTTGGCCATAATGCTTGATCGTAAACGATATTCACCATGGCATAAGAAAGCGCAAATAAAAGCCCCCCACCAAGACCTTGAACAAATCGGCCAATAAGCATCACTTCCATTTTAGGTGCAATTGCACACAACAAACTACCAATAAAAAATAATACTGTACCAGCTAAATACGCACCTTTAGCACCTAATAAATTGAGTAAGCGAGCAGACAATACGGAGCCAATAATTGAAGCTGCTACAAATAACGTGGTATTCCATGCATATAACCCCATTCCACCAATATCTGTTACAACAGAAGGCAAAATAGTCGTTGCCATTAAAATATTAATCGCGTGGATCACGACACCAAAAGAGAGGGCAAAGGAGATTGCACCATTCCGCCCTGAAAAGAGATCACGCCATTGGCTATTATTATTTGGGTGCATGAGAAAAAATATCCTTCTTTCATTGCTATTACGACATAGCTTCGTTAAATTACCAAGATAAAACTTGGATAAATAGATACTGAGACGCTTAATATGTCAAGAAAAAACTTGGAATATAATTATCCTGCTCAACGAACTGTTGGCGATAAAATTCTATTTTTAATTAAAAAACATGGACCTATGCAAGCAAGTGAAATTGGACAACGTCTTGGTACAAGTGGTGAAGCAGCAAGACAACAATTTGTAAAGCTGGCTAATGCAGGATTTGTTGAGGCGATAACTGAACCAAAAGGTGTTGGAAGACCTATTCAATATTGGCATTTAACCGAATTAGGGCAGAAACAATTTCCAGATACTCATGCTGAATTAACTGCGCAAATTTTACTGACTATACGTGAAGAATTGGGTGAAAGTGCTATCGAAAAAATTGTTTTAGCACGAAAGAAACAAAGCTATGAGCGCTACACACAAGCAATAAAAGATGCGGATGAACTCACAGAACGCTTAGATATTTTAGCCACACTACGTAGCCAAGAAGGCTATATGGCACACTGGAAGCAAGTAAAAGATAACGAATATCTTTTTATTGAAGATCATTGTCCAATTTGTGCAGCAGCAAAAGTGTGCCAAGGTTTTTGTAATACGGAAAAAGAGCTATTTTCTGAAACACTTGGGGTAGAATTACAACGTGTTGAATATATCTTAGAAGGTGCCAGACGTTGCGCCTATCGTATTAAAATCTAATGTGACTCAGCCCTGAACAATAAAAGCAAAAACCGCGCGATTAAGCGCGGTTACTGTTCTGTCCTTAGAAATTTAGCTTCGTTTTTACAATGTAATCGCAGAAGCTTTCCAAATTCGTTGCATATATTCTGTTACCGCACGATCCGCAGAAAAATAACCCATCTGGCAGATATTTAACGCCGATTTTTTCAACCAAGCATCTTCATCTTGATAGAGAACATCAACACTATCTTGAGTATCAACATAACTACGGTAATCGGCTAATACCTGATAATGATCGCCAAACTCAATTAAGCTATCGAAAATGGATTTGTACTTATCAGGATCAGTTGGATTAAAGAAACCATTAGCAATTTGATTAAGCGCAGTATGTAACTCAATATCTTCATCGTAATAACGACGAGGGGAATAACGCTGTCTTAATTCCGCCACTTCTTGTGCATTGTGACCAAAGATAAACATATTATCGAAACCGACATGTTCACCAATTTCAATATTAGCACCATCAAGTGTACCGATGGTTAATGCACCATTTAGAGCAAACTTCATATTTCCTGTGCCAGAAGCTTCTGTTCCTGCTAATGATATTTGCTCAGATAAATCTGCCGCAGGGATAATATGTTGCGCTAAACTTACGCCGTAATTAGGAATAAAAATCACTTTTAGTTTATCTTTAATACGCTCGTCACCATTAATTTTACAGGCAATATCATTGATAAGATTGATAATTTTCTTCGCATTATAATAGGCTGATGCTGCCTTACCGCCAAAAATAAAGACGCGAGGTACCCAGTTTTTCTCTGGATTTTCTAAAATACGATTATAACGAGTGATAATACCTAACACATTGAGAAGTTGACGTTTATATTCGTGAATACGTTTGATTTGCACATCAAACAGTGCATTAGGATTAATATCAATATTTAAATCTTCCTTAATGAGCTGAGCAAGATTTTGTTTATTGATATGTTTTGAATCTTTTAGTTGGTACAAGAAATTTTTATCTTTTACCAATGACATTAATTCACCCAACTGTTCTAAATTGGTTCGCCAATTTGTACCAATATGGCTATCAATAACTTTAGAGAGAGAAGGATTTGCTAATGCCAACCAACGACGCGGTGTGATCCCATTGGTAATATTGCAGAATTTCTTAGGGTAGATCATCGCAAAATCAGCAAATAAAGATTGCACCATTAATTGGCTATGAAGTTCAGAAACACCATTAACCTGATGACTAATAATAACCGCTAACCATGCCATACGAACATTACGACCATTCTCTTCATCGATAATTGAAACACGACGTAATAAGTCGTTATCGTTCGGGAATTGCGCTCTAACTTGTTTCAAGAATTTATCATTGATTTGGAAAATGATTTGTAAATGGCGAGGAAGGGAACGACCTAACATATCAACAGGCCAAGTTTCTAATGCTTCACCCATTAATGTATGGTTGGTGTATGAAAATATATGAATCGTTTGTTCCCATGCTTCATCCCAGCTAAATCCATGCTTATCAATTAATTGGCGCATTAACTCAGGAATAGCAAGAACAGGGTGAGTATCATTAAGATGAATTGCAATAAAATCTTTTAGATTATCAAAGCGTTGATGCAGATGATAATGACGTTGCAAAATATCTTGAACAGAAGCACTCACTAAGAAATACTCTTGCTGTAAACGCAACATTTTACCTGACGTTGTTGAATCATCAGGATAGAGAATACGAGAGATATTTTCAGAGCGATCTTTTGCTTCTGTTGCCTCTAAATATTCACCTTTATTAAATTTACCTAAGTTAAATGCCACATTTGATTTGGCTGACCATAAACGAATGGTATCTGTTGCTTGTGTGTTATAACCCGGAACAATAGAGTCATAAGGTTGAGCCATAACATTAAAGGTATCAACCCAATAATTTTTCTCACCTTCTTGTTGTAAACGTCCGCCAAAATCCACTTCAAATTGCAGATCATGGCGAGGAAATTCCCAAGGATTACCTTTTTCAAGCCAGTTATCTGCAACTTCATATTGTTCGCCATTTTGAATTTGTTGGCGGAACATTCCGTATTCATAACGAATACCATAACCTGTAACGGGATAACCTAATGTGGCACAAGAATCAAGGAAGCAAGCCGCCAAACGACCTAAACCCCCATTACCTAAACCCGGATCTGGCTCTAGTTCGATTTGCTTTTCAAGATCAAGACCTAACTCTTTTAACGCCTCTTTGACTTCGTGATAAACACCTAAAGAGAGCATGGCGTTGGTTAAAAAACGCCCCATAAGAAACTCCATCGAAATGTAATAAACTTGTTTTACTTTCGGTGAAAGCTCCGCTTTGGTTGATTTTAACCAACGTTCGACTAAGCGGTCTCTAATAGCGTAAGAAGTTGCATTTAACCAATCTGTTGGTGTTGCATATTTTGGCGACGTACCAACGATAAACATAAGTTTATAAACAATGGAACGCTTTAATGATTCAATATCCTTATCGGGTGATAGATAATCAAATTCACATAAATTTTTCATTATAAATCTCTTTTTGTTATCCATGAGTTCAAATAGACTTCATGTCTATAAATTTTGATACAGTGTCGCATACGTTTTTGCAGCGGTTTCCCAACTAAAAATAGTTTGATTCATGCCATCAGTTTGAACTTGTTGCCACTGTTTAGGCATACTCCATAAGGTAAAGGCTCGATTTATCGCTTGGCGCAGAGAGTCAGGAGTCGCTTCATAGAACACAAACCCCGTAGCTTGATGATGCGCTAAATTTTCTAATGAACAATCATTAACCGTATCGGCTAATCCACCGGTGTGCCTTACTAAAGGTAACGCGCCATATTTCAAACCATATAACTGAGTTAACCCACAAGGTTCAAAACGACTCGGTACCATAATCACATCAGCACCAGCGACAACTTGGTGTGAAAAACTTTCGTCATAGCCAATATGCACAGCCACATTTTGCGGATACTGTTGTTGTGTATGTAAAAATGCCGCTTCAAGGTGACTATCGCCAGTACCTAATAAAACAAACTGACCACCTTGTTCAACGATATCTGGGAGCGTTTCAATAACTAAATCCAGCCCTTTTTGCGAAGTTAAACGACTTACCGCTGCAAAAAGAGGGGCATTATTATTGACAGGTAAACCACATTTTTTCTGTAATGCCGTTTTGTTTTCTAAACGCTTATTCAGGTTTTTAACATCATAACAACGTGTAATTAAGCTATCTGTTGCTGGCGCCCAAACTGCCTCATCAATACCATTTAAGATGCCACTTAATCGCTGTTCATCAGCACGTTGGCGTAATAATCCCTCTAAACCGTAACCAAACTCGTGAGTGGTTATCTCTTTGGCATAAGTGGGGCTGACTGTCGTAATGTGGTTAGCATAAAAGAGACCCGCTTTTAGGAATGAAATTTGTCCGTAATATTCCAGCCCATTAATTGAAAAACTGTAATCAGGTAATTCAAGTTGATGCAGATGGTAGGGTGAAAATTCACCTTTATAAGCCAGATTATGAACAGTAAAAACAGATTTTGCGCTGTAATGTTTAACCGCGAGATAAGCACAAGCCAGCCCTGCGTGCCAATCATGAGCGTGAACAACATCAGCCCGCCATAAAGGATCTAATCCCGCTGATAGCTCGCTTGCCACCCAACCTAATAGGGCAAAACGAAAAACATTATCACCATAAGGATGTTGATGTTGATCGTGATAAGGACTACCTGTACGTTGATAAAGGTGAAGTGCATCAATAAGATAGATATCAACACCTTGGTATTGTCCGTAAAGTAGCGAAACATGACCTGCAAATGTATCGATATTAGTCACTAATTTGAGATCGGGAATATTATCTTTGATAGCAGGAAACGCGGGAATAACAACCCGCGCATCTAAACCTATTTTTTTCTGAGCTAAAGGCAAAGATCCCATAACATCAGCTAATCCCCCTGTTTTTAGCAGGGGGAATAATTCAGAACAACAGTGAAGAACATTCACGAAAATGCCTCCTCATTTTGAGGCTTTTGTTCCGCCGTTGTTTCAGTTGGATTTTCTTTACGTGCTAATTGCTCAAGCATTTCTCTTGTTACAAGCACGATACCCTCTTCAGTGCGGTGGAAACGTGCAGCATCTTCTTCTGCATTCATCCCAATAACAGTACCTTCAGGAATAGTACAGCTACGTTCAATAATACAGCGTTTTAAGTAGCAATGATGGCTCACCGTTACATCAGGTAAAATCACAGAGTCTTCAATATGGCAGAAAGATTCAACGCGAACTAATGGGAATAGGATAGATGAATAGAGCGTTGAACCATTGATAATACAACCATCAGCAATCAACGAGTTCATCATTTGTCCATGTTCACCATGATTATCTTGAACAAATTTGGCTGGCGGTAAAGGTGTCATAAAGGTGCGGATTGGCCAATCTTTCGCATACATATCAAGTTCTGGTGTTACAGAGGCTAAATCGAGGTTAGCAGACCAATATGCTTCAATGGTTCCTACATCGCGCCAGTAAGGTGGTACTGAAGGATCGGAACTGACACAAGAGAGTTCAAATGGATGAGCAAGAACATCACCGCGTTCCGTGATTTTAGGAATGATATCTTGGCCAAAATCATGGTGTGAATTTGGATCACGGCTATCTTCTTCTAATAAATCAAAAAGATAATCTCTATCAACCACATAAATACCCATACTTGCTAATGCGTGCTCAGGATCATCAGGAATACAAGGCGGGTTTGATGGTTTTTCTAAGAAATTGAGCACTTTACGATTTTCATCGATATCCATAATACCAAATTGGAATGCATCTTCTTTAGGAACACGAATACAAGCCACGGTAAATTTTGATTTGTTTTCAACGTGATCAAGCAATAAACGTGCATAATTCATTTTATAAATATGGTCGCCAGCTAAAATCACCACATATTTTGCTTTGTAGCTACGAAGAATATCGAGGTTTTGATAGATAGCATCCGCTGTGCCCATATACCAATGTTCAGTATTACGGCGTTGCTGAGCCGGTAATAAATCAACGAATTCATTCATATCTTCGTTGAAGAATGACCAACCACGCTGAATATGTTGAACTAAAGAGTGCGACTGATATTGGGTGATTACACCAATACGACGGATCCCTGAGTTAAGACAGTTTGATAGCGTAAAGTCGATAATTCGAAATTTCCCACCAAAGAAAACCGCCGGTTTTGCACGTTTTGAAGTCAATGCTTTTAAGCGTGTACCACGACCTCCCGCTAAAACGAGTGCAATTGCCTCTTTAGGAAGTTGTTGTGCCAACATTAATTTTTGGCCTTGTTCTGTTGTCATCATAGTTATAGCACTCCAATCAAATTACTTAACTTGGG
>JAEYFY010000333.1 GCA_023454395.1 Pseudomonadota bacterium | reverse complement strand
AATTAGCTGACGAACTCTTGTCAGAAATAGAACAAACTATTGATAATTATGAAGGTGACGCAGATATTGATTGTGAAATCAATGGCGGTGTAATGACATTAACCTTTGAAAATAATAGCAAAATTATTATTAATCGTCAGGAAGCATTTCATCAAGTTTGGTTAGCGACACGTTCTGGTGGCTATCACTTTGATTGGAAAGATGAACAATGGATTTGTGATAGAAGTGGCGGTGAATTTTTAACCATGCTAGCACAAGCAATAACAGAACAAAGTGGGGAAGCTTTTTCTTTCTAAGAAGCACGGTTAATAACAATAATGGGAGCTATCAAAGCTCCCATTTATATTTATTGGCTGGTACTTAATTAAGAGTGTTGCACCGCTTTATAATCTGTAAATCCGTGGGCAACAGCATTCATTTCAGGTTGCGTTTCTTTACTACCCAGATCGGATAATTTACCAAAGGATCCTCCTGCAAAAGGTAGCACTTGCGTTGATCCTTCCACTTTCACAATTTGATAAAACTGTGGCAGATTAAAATTAATAAAGCTGGAGCCGTACGTGAATCGGTCATGGGATGATGAGTAGAAACGACTAACATCTTTCACCAACTCTTCTTTACTTCCTTCACAATGGGAATAGATTTCAACGCGATTTGCTTCATCTAATATATAGATATTAAAGACATTATTATCTTCTGTGGTTTCAAAGAAGAATTGAATAATCCCTTCACAAGCAAAACCATCGATCACCGCAGGTAAATAGCGGGCATCCTTATCTAATTTAACGGGCAATCCATGGAGCTTGTTATATGAAATCGCCCCATAAAATTCGATAGCATTTTCTAATTTTTGTACCGACACATTGAGGCGTTCAAAGAACAATCCCCATGTTTGTCCAGCAATGCGTAACGCTTTAAAACGACCCGGCTCTAAACGATTTGTTGATAATCGCAATTCAATACATTCTGAAACTAACTGCTGAACACGAGTACGAATTAAACCGCGCAAATGTTGGCTATAACAAAATACTTCAACAGAGGCTGGTGGAGCGGCATCTTGGTGCATTTTGCCTAATATCGTTTTTAACGATTCCAACATAGATTGTGTACCACTGAAATGAAGGGTTCTAACTTCATTCCAAGAATTACGATACAACAAATCAATACTACCAATAAGACACTGCTCTTTTTCACCAAAACTAAAGACATCGAGCTTTCTAAAATCAAAGTGAACCACTTGATCAGAAAAACTCTCTGTTGGATCGGTTTCTAAATTGACAATAATCGCGAGATGTCTAATTTCACAAGGGCTATACAGTGCTTTCGGGGTTGGTGCAGGTAGACGAATTGGGAAATGGCTCGACATATCCCTAACTAATTCATGCAGTTTAATTTCATCACAAGAGGATTCTCCTTGATGAATATAAACTCGAGACTCTTTTGTTAACAGCCCATTAAAGTAAGACCATGCCACTAATTTATTTAAATAGCGGTTATATTCTAATGGTTGATGTCCAACGATATTTTCAAAATCAGGGGCGCGATTATATAAATACCAGCCGCTACGATTTGCTCGACCTTGTGGTACATAAATAAAGGTTAAATGTGACTCTGATAAATCAGGTGATATTTGTGGATTAACCAGTGTGACTTTACCGGGTAATGCTTCAAACGCCGCGTAAAGTTTACGTGTTAGAACACCGATATCTTGCGGGCTTGCACTGACACTTAAATTATTACGACGCGCAAAACGGATAAGATTACGATAGCTTTGCATCATCGTATCTAATAACTCATTGTGTGCATCACGCACACGCTCGATTTTCCAACTATCACGCGTATCGAGTACTGTTAAGCGCTCATTATCCCATTGCCATTGAGTAACCAATTGCGATAAGACTTGTCGTCTCCAACCTTCAGGTTCGTTTTGTGTTTTTTCGTTAGATAATTTTTCACACACTTTCAGGTAGAAACAGCGACGGATAAGATCAAGGCGGGTTAAATCATTAATAGAAACCAAATAACGAGTGACGCGCTCCAGCATCATACAATAAGCATCTAAACCGTAATTAACGATTTCGCCACGGTGTAGATGTTGCTTCATTTCTAATGCCAGCAACTTCCCATTAGGGTAGTCCGCTGAATAGGCTTCTAATAAAATACTTTTTAGTACGGCTTTATAAGGTGAATCGACACTTTTATAGAGTTGCCATAAACTTGCGCCAAAGTACTCTTCAGCAGAAAGTTCACCTAATCCCCCGAGATCTAGCCACTCATTTGGCGTTAATACACCTTGAGCATAAAGAGAGTTAACATACTCGTCATAATGATGTTCTTCTTCAACAGGCACCATCGCCCATAACAAGCGCTTACCTGCTAGGCGTACCGCTGTACGATAAAATTCATCAAGTAAAAGAATATGTTGGGTAGAGCCGCAATCTTCTCCACCTAAGCTACCACTTGCATGATGACGAAATCTATTTTCATCAATTAGGAAAAACGTAACATCAATGCCTAACTCGCCTGCCCATTGTTCAATCAATTGGCATTTGCGTTGTAAAAGCGCACGTTCGTCTTGATCCAGCCATGATTGATGGCAGACCCAAATATCAATATCAGAGCAGTGACTTTGACCAATAGAAGAAGTACTCCCCATTGAATAGATGCCAGTAATTGGCAACTCTCCATTGGCGTATCCATCCATCGGATCATCACATAATGCGTTAACCAGCTTATTCGCCCATTGACGTTGCATGTCATCAGGTTCAAAGAAACATGTGCCGTGAGGAACATTTCCTTGTAAGTAGCCGGGCAACTCAGGATGGTGGTAATGCAATAAAACAGGAATTAAACCATAGACCTGTTTAAAAACATCACACATCGATGCAAATGCTCGTTCCAGTCTGAGTTGATTAATCGCATCCAGCCGTTGCTTCAGTGTTTCAATATAAAGAT
>JAEYFY010000309.1 GCA_023454395.1 Pseudomonadota bacterium | reverse complement strand
TGGATAATGCCAGCGTAGGGAAGTCAAGGTAACTCTGCTGATTAACAGAGCCCGACTTTTCTGTAACTGGTGAAAGGAGGAGTTAATCAGTGAGATTCAATGCATTGTCTATCGCAGGCACCGATCCCAGTGGTGGTGCAGGTATTCAGGCCGATCTGAAAACATTTTCCGCACTGGGTGTATATGGCACAACAGTAATGACAGCACTTGTTGCTCAAAATACTTGTGGTGTCCGTAGTGTCTATGATTTATCCCCTGATTTTGTTGCCGCTCAATTAGATGCGGTCTTATCTGATGTTCGAATTGATAGTGCCAAAATTGGCATGCTTTCTAATGCTTCGATTATTGACGTGGTTTGCGACAAGCTTCAGCAATATGCGATCCCCTTTGTTGTACTTGATACTGTGATGATTGCAAAAAGTGGTGATCCTCTATTACAGCCTGATGCGGTTAATAAAATGGTCACTCAGCTTTTGCCTCTGGTTGATTTGATCACGCCTAATTTGCCCGAAGCGGCAGCACTGCTAGGTTGTGAAGTCGCTAAAGATGAAATAGCGATGAAACAACAAGGCTATGCATTACTAAAGCAAGGATGCAATGCGGTGTTGATGAAAGGTGGACATTTAACGGAAAATGAAAGCCCTGATTGGTTATTTACGCAAGATGGCGAGTGGCGATTTACTTCCAAACGCGTTAATACGAAAAATACTCACGGTACAGGATGCACACTTTCAGCGGCTTTAGCTGCTATTCGCCCTCAAGTTTCTAACTGGCAAACTTGTGTTGAGCAAGCAAAAGTCTATTTACAGCAAGCGTTAGAACATGCCGACAGCTTAGAAGTTGGGCAAGGTTTCGGCCCTGTACATCATTTTCATCGCTGGTGGTAATGTTGCTTACAACAACACTTATCTTAAATAGAGCCGCTATGGCTCTATTCTCATTTTTATGATCGGACTCTTCAAATAATTAACACGGCTTTTAATATAAACAGCCTGTATATCGAGGAATTAGGGTAAGATATAGCTTATTTTCAGTAAGGGATGATATGAATACTACTTTTCAAAAACCACGCTGGTTACGCGATTTACTTCGTTTTATTCCATTGAAAAGCCAGTTTGTGTTATTTGGTAATGTGCGTGACTTACAAGCTAGTGAAGTTACGCCTAATGTTATAACGCCACTGCCTTTTAACCAGACACTTTATAACAGTTTGTATGAAGTGGGTTACGTTCATATCATCACTTATACGCCATTAACGGGGTTTCAATGGGTCGATAATCCTACACACTCTTTGCAAGATGGCGCAATGTTGATGCAACAATTAGGATTAACCGTTACGGGCGATCGTGCATCAGGTAATATTGATAGCTTAAATAGTGTATTAGAAAAATGGCAAACAATAACAGGTCAGCCGATTGCGTTATGTATTGATTTCGCTTCTTGCTTGCTTTCTCATCGTGATAATCTGATGCCTGCCGAACATAGCTTATTTACACGAGCATTAGTGACTTCTCATCAAGCGAGAGCAAGACCTGCTGGCGAACATAATCAACCTTTCTTTAATAGCGTTTTTTGGATCGTAGAAAAAGAAACCGATTTACCCGATTGGTTTACCGTTAATAATCCTCGAATTCGAGCCATTCCTGTTGCAAAACCCGATAGTCAGATCCGCAGAGCGCTAGCGCCAAATTTATTGGTGTCATTGGCAGGTTTTTCATCGCTTATTGAAAGTGAAAAAGAACTGATCCTTAATGATTTTATCGATGAAACAGAAGGGCTGTTACTGCTAGATTTAGTGGCGATAGTGCAATTAGCGCGAATTGAAGATGTCGGAATAACGCGAATTAGTGATGCAGTAAGACGTTACAAAGTGGGGATCACCGAAGATCCGTGGCAAAAAATCGATAAACAAAAAATTCGTAATGCACCACAAGTTATACAACGTCGCGTTAAAGGGCAACAACATGCTGTGACGCATTTATTAGATATTATTAAGCGCGCAATGACGGGCGTGGGCAGCAATAAAGGGGGAAGACCTCGAGGAGTGCTATTTTTAGCCGGACCAACCGGTGTGGGTAAAACCGAGTTAGCAAAAACGGTTACTCAACTGCTTTTTGGTGATGAAAGTGCTTATATTCGCTTTGATATGTCTGAATTTAGTGCCGAACATGCTGATCAACGTTTGATTGGTGCGCCTCCAGGTTATGTGGGTTATGACTCTGGTGGTGAATTAACCAATGCGATTCGCGAAAAGCCTTTTAGCGTTGTGTTATTTGATGAGATAGAAAAAGCGCATCCTCATTTAATGGATAAATTCCTACAGATTATTGATGATGGGGTATTAACGTCAGGGCGTGGTGATCGCGTTTATTTTTCTGAAGCATTAATTATATTTACTTCAAATCTTGGGATCTACCATGTTGATAATAATGGTGAAAGAGTGGCGAATGTTCTGCCTCATGAACCTTTTGAAAATGTCAGCCGTAAAGTAAAAAGTGAAATAGAGCGCCACTTTAAATTGGTTTTAAATCGACCTGAATTATTAAACCGTATTGGTGAAAATATTATTGTATTTGATTTTATTCGAGAAGATGTTGCGGAGCAGATATTTGAACAAATGGTCGCAAATATCTTATCTAGCCTTGATAAACAATCACTCAGATTGTCGATATCTGAAACGGCTAAATCGACGTTAAAATTCTACTGTTTATCTGATTTATCAAATGGCGGTCGTGGTATTCGCAACCAATTAGAGATTTATTTAATTAATCCGCTCTCAAGAGCTATTTTTGATAGTGATTTGGCAATAGAAAAAGCTTATCAAATTGCAGATATTCAGATAGGTGAAATGACCAATGTTATTTTGGTGCCACAGGCAAGTTAATGTTGATCAGTTTATCGCGAACTCATTTCCCAGTAACAACATTAGGGCCAGGAAAACGAATTGGTATCTGGTTTCAAGGATGCTCTTTGCGCTGTAAAGGCTGCTTATCGCCAGATACATGGGAAAGAAAAACCACAAGCACCACGGTTGATGCGATTATTCAACAAATTCAACCTTGGTTTTCATTTGCTGATGGTATTACGATTTCTGGCGGTGAACCTTTTGAACAACCAGAAGCGCTTTATGCATTATTAACGGCTTTGCGTCAGCAATTTTCGGGAGATATTTTTATTTACAGTGGTTATCACTGGAATGAGATAGAGCCACAAGTCACTAAAATGTCAGGCTTAATTGATGCGTTAATGAGTGGTCGATATCAAGTTGAAAATACGCAAAGTTTGATGTTACGAGGCAGTGATAATCAGCAACTTCATTGTTTAACAGCCAAGGGGCGTGCGCGTTTTAGTGCTTTTGACAGAAGTGTAACCGAAGAAGACAAAGTGCTTGATCTCTCACTGGATAACCAAGGGCGTATTTATCTTACCGGTATTCCTCAAAAGGGCGATATGGCTCGTTTGCGTGAAGTATTAGCACAACAAGATGCTCAATTAAAACAGATAAAAAGATAAGAGAGATGGAATAAAGGATGACCATGATACGTTTTTGTCCTCACTGCCAAACGGAGCGCCAATTAACTGAGATTTTCTGTGCAGGACAGATTAATGATAAACCGTGTGGATGGGATCTAACGATTGAACCTATTCATGAATCAGGTTGGCGTCCATCTCCTCCTATATCTTCATCTCCTTCCATTGAGGCATCTACGGTAATCCCCGATCTTAATCATTTTCAGCCTCGCAAGTGTGTCAACGGACATTTGATGGGAGAAGACGATTTTATCTGTTTTGAATGTGGTGCTGATCCAGCGGATGAGATTGAAAATAACGACGTTACTGATAATGAAACGTTTAGGTTGATTGGTGATTGGCGTCTTGAACAACGTATCAATTCTATTAATAGCGAAAGAGAACGCTACAACGTAAGCAATATCAAAACAGAACAAGAGGGCGTATTAACACTCTATCTTAAAGGTGAAGAGCCTGATCCTGCTATTTATCAAGTCTTAAATCTGATCTCTACTGACCATATACCCATGTTTTATGAAACGGGTCGATGGGAAAACCGAGCTTGGCATGTTACCGAGCGATTAGATGGTGGTTCACTAAGCCAATTTATTGAACGTGGTGATTTTTGGCAACCGAATGAAATTAATGCATTAGTCTCAGAATTAGGTACAGCTATTGCGGCATTAACGGAACATGGTGTGCGACATCGTGCGTTAAAGCCCTCCAATTTGATGATCCGCACTCGCGAACCCCTTGATATTGTGGTGATTGAATATGGTTCGGCATGTTTATCTGAATTTGATCTCGATATTGTCTCTCCGCTTGAAATTTCACGTTATAGTGCGCCAGAAATATTAGCGGGTGGTGTTTCGGCAGCATCAGATTGGTGGAGTTTAGGGATAATTTTACTTGAGCAATTAACGCAAGGAGCCTGTTTTAAACATATCCATGATAATGCGTTTTTAATTCAAGTAATGACCAATGGTGTTGAGCTACCAGATGATTTAGATCCTAATATTCAATTACTTTTACGCGGTCTACTCTGTCGTGATCGCTTTCAACGCTGGCAATGGAATGAAGTCAATGCGTGGCTACAAGGTTTAGCGGTACAAGCGCCAGAAATTAATCGCAACAATGAAAATCAGCAATATTATCAATTTCAATTTGCAGATCAGCCTTTTAATCAACCTGATGCATTTGCAATGGTAGCTGCCCAAGCACAATACTGGGATCAAGCAACGGAATTACTTATTCATGGTGAAATCACGACTTGGTTAAGCCAATTTGATAATAGTGGCAAACAAGTTGCCCAATTGCAGTCATTAGTTGAAAAACAAGATATTGAGCCAGATTTACGTTTTACACTCGCGCTACGAATTTTAAATCCTAATATGCCATTGATTTATCGTGGTGAGATCATCACTCCTGCATGGCTTTTAGAGCACCCCTTATTAGGTTATCAATTAATTTGTCAGCCTCTTGCCACTGAACTGCAATCTATTGATGAAACGCATTGGCTTGTTCAGCTTTATTATCGTCAATGCACTGTTCGTGAAAGAGCACAGCAACAACGTATTCCATTAAATGAAGAAAGCTTACAGCTTTATTTGTTAATCACTTCTTTAAGTCAATTAGTGGCGCGTTGGGAAATTATTCGTGCAGAATTTCCAGATACTTATAATGAAAATCTACGTGCTTTAATCGATCGTAAGAATATACATGAAAATGACTATATTTTGTTATTAAGTGCAGAGATTGGGCAATATATCACGTTAGATTCACTGGTGAATAATGCGGCTAAATTAGCCAGAGATCTGGCTATTAAGACGTTTGATAAACAACAAGCCAAACTATTATTAGCCACACCGCGATATCAACTTATTGAACAGCTTAGCGAAAGAATAGGGGATTTTAAGCGCGTTAATCACGATATTATTGATAGGTGGGCTGATGATTTTCTCTTAACGCGCAGATTACCTCTTGAACATATTATTGTGATGCTTTGTATTCCCGTAGAGCAATGGCAAGTACCTGAATCGCAAAAATATATTTTAGAAGTGTTGCATTTCTTTGCTAAAAAATTAGTTTCTACAAGTCAACGCGGTAATTTAGTCAGAATGCGTTTAACACCCAATGCAGGGCGTGTTGATTTAACCGAATGCTGTTTTGATAATGAAAAAGCGACAAACTTACTTGAGCATTTAATTAACCGTAAGAAAAGATTGTTTTCATTAGAAGGCGAAGTCTTACGCCAACGTGAAAAATTAAATAACCGCTTGTGGATCTTACAACTTAATACTCAGTCTTACCAACGAGATACGGGTATTAATGGCATGTATTTAGGCTTTCCTTTTTTAGTGCTAAATACGCAACCCAATAAAATAAAGCCACGTATTGCCCCGCTTTTCTTGTGGCCTGTTTCAATGAATATTTTGGGTGGCGCTCAAGGTGCGGTACAAATTGCGTTTGATACAGAGCGTGCATCGGTACGTTTAAATCCAGCCCTTGCAAACTTTGTTGGTATTCCTGCGGTTAATGAATGGCAAAAAGTACTCGATAGCTTAATGTCACAAACAGGCTTAAGTGTCAGTGAAATGATGCTCACGCTTTCATCCTTATTAACCACTTCAGATCATACATTAAGCCCCTTACCTTCATTAACTGAAGAAATACCAGAAAACAGTGCTTATATTCATTGTTCTGCGGTGTTATTTCACACCTCTTTTATTGGGCAAATGATAAGTGCTGATCTACAACAAATTGCCCATTTACCTATTAACGGCACTGCTCTTGCCACTATGCTGAAAGTGAATACGACAGCACAAGCTTTAGAAACACAAGAGACACTAACAGATAACTATTTGTTGTCGTTGGCAGATCCTTCTCAAAATACCATTATTCAAGCGGCAAGAAAGCAAACAGGATTATTGATAGAAGGACCTCCGGGAACAGGAAAAAGCCAAACTATTGTTAACTTAATAGCTGATGCAATAGGGCGACAAAAAACAGCGCTTGTGCTGTGTCAAAAACCTGCCGCTTTAGATGTGGTTTATAAACGATTAGTGGCTAATGGCTTACAAGATAGAGTATTGATTATTCATCAAAACCCTAAAGGGCGAGAGATTATTTCAGCGATCAGAGAGCAACTGGCATTAGAGTATAAACGACAACTGATCGCAGATGTTAAGCAAGACACACCGTTTAATCGTGATAGAACACTTAACTTAATTCAATTTTATGAAACAACGTTAGATAGTTACTATAAAGCGTTATATCTAACGGATAAACAATATGATTATTCATATCGAGAAGTGTTATCTGGATTACTCGAATTAGAGTCACAACAAAAGTGGGTTACAAGTTCGGATGAATTAAACACCTTGCTTTCTCAATATAATAAAGCAACGTTTATTCAGCTTATCGATAATTTAACGTTATATGGTTTAGATTGGTATGCGATTAATTATGAAAACACGCCATTAAATAACGTTGCTTTATTTTTGCCTGACAGCACGTTATATCGCCAATTTAATGAAAATATTACGCGATTTATTGAAGCAGAAAAACAGCGCGATACGGCATATAGCTTACCTTATCAACAAATCACAATCGATAAATTAACCACTCACGAAACAGCACTCATGCAGTGCAAACAGCAATTAAAAAATCGTAATGATCAACAATGGAATAATTTATCGCGTTGGCTAACGCTGTTTTTAAATGAAGAAGGTAAGCAAAATAAAGGAGAGCAGTTGATCGCTCAATTAGAGCAATTAACAACACGTTTACAGCAAATTGATAGTGAAAGTAGTGATCCTTTAATTTTCCGCTTACTTGCTCCGTTAGATAATGCCACATTAGCAACGTTATCAAGAGCCGTAGCTGATAAATTAAAGCCTTCGTTTTTACGTTTCTTAAATCCTTATTATTATAGTCGAAACAGTAAGTTAAAAAACTTTATTGCGCAAAGTGGTAAAGAAGATAAGGTTGAACATTATATAACGCTACATAAAACGATCGCTACAGAACAACAATGGCGTTTGTTGTATCAAGAGTTGCAACCTATTTATCAACAACTAGGGCTAGAACAGCACCTTGAACAACAAAATACGCAGTGGCAGAACACAATCAGTACGGTGATGACTCAGCTTAAAGCCTGTGGTGATGATATCGCGCTATTAGCGTTATATCCTCAACCTGAACATTTTATTGAGTCGATTCAATCAGCGAAAAAACAGGGCTTTGAACAGCAATGTTTAGAAATTGAGAATGCCATTATTCGCGCTAAAACGCAGCAAACTAGTCTTGATAAACTAGCGGGTTTACAAGAAACACTTACCAATCTCTGTTATCAGCAATTTTATGGTGCGATCAATAAAGGTGAATTGCTGACAACCCAATTACAGCAATTAGCACTAAGCTTGCCTGCTTTAAGTCAATTTCAGTTATTCCGACAAAGAACGACACATTTTTCGCCCAATGATTGGCAAGTTTTAGCATTATCACGCCAGTTGATTGATGAAAACTCGTCCTCTGATCCTATCGATCTTTTAAAAGCAACATTGAGCTATCTGTTTTATAGCGTTGTCAGAACGGACATTGAAATAAAAAATCCGCTATTAAAGACTCAGTCTGAACAATTGCAGGAATATATTGAGCAACTGACAGAGAGTTATCAGCAATTACAGCAAACTAATCGTGCGTTATTAACGGAAAATATCGAATTATCGAGAATTGAAAATGCGCGTCATTGGGAAAAAATAACACGTTTAACTGGGCCTAGAGCATTACGATTACGTGAATTTATTGAGCAAGCAACGCAACTGGGATTGTTAAGATTACGTCCTATTTGGCTGATGACACCGGATGTGGCAAGCCAAATATTACCCTTACAAGCAGGGCTTTTTGACAGTGTTATTTATGATGAAGCCTCACAAATGCCGATTGAATTTGCATTACCAACGTTATATCGCGGTAAACAAGCTATTGTAAGTGGTGATGAGAAACAGATGCCGCCTTCCTCTTTTTTCAGCGGTAAATTTAATGAAAATGAAGACGATGAAGATAACGATAACGAGGAAGATGAACAACAAGAGAAAAGCAGTGAACAATGGGACTCCAGTCAAATTTGCCATTGCCCTGATTTACTTCATCTCGCTCGAACAGTATTGCCTATTCATACGTTAGATATTCATTATCGCTCAGCATTTCGAGAGCTAATTAATTTCTCAAATTATGCCTTTTACGAGAATCGGCTAAATATTCCTGCTCAACACTCAGCAAAAACCATTGATACAGTAAAACCGCTGCATTTCATGGCTATCAATGGTACTTATATCAATCAAACCAATGAAAAAGAGGCTTTGGCGATCGTTGAGCATTTAGCAACCTTATGGCAGATGCCTTTTGATAAACGTCCGTCTGTCGGCGTGGTGACGTTTAACCAAAAACAAGCTCAATTAATTAATCAGCATATTCGTGATCGCAATGACTATGATGTGGATTTTTTAAAGGCTTACACTGAAGAAAGCGCGCGCTTGGATAACGATGAAGATATGTCGTTTTTTGTGAAAAACGTTGAAAATGTACAGGGTGATGAGCGAGATGTTATTTTGTTTTCGACAACGTTTGGTCGTAATGCACAAGGCACCTTTAGGCGTAATTTTGGTGTGTTAGGGCAAACGGGAGGAGAGCGTCGTTTAAATGTCGCTATCACCAGAGCGAAAAAGCAAGTGGTGATCATGTCATCAATGCCGATTGATGAAATCTCTGATTTATTAAGCACCAATAAACACCCTGAAATTCCGCGTGATTACTTACAAGGCTATTTAACTTACGCGAGTTATTGCCATCAGATTAATAAACAAGAGGAAAATAAACGTTTATTAGCCCGCTTATGTCGTACTCAAGCTAGTGTGGCAACTCAAGAGCAGATAAACGATCAATTTATTATCGATGTCACTCGTTTTATTCAATCTCAGGGATATCATATTGCCCCCTCACAACAAGCGGGAATTTTCTCTTTTGACTGTTTAATTGAAGATGAGCGCCAAGGTAAATTACTGATGGGAATTGAGTGCGATATGCCACAACATGAATGGTTATCTCAGGCTTGTGCGCGTGAGCTATGGCGAAAAGATATTTTGCGTAAAGTGGTGCCTTATCATTATCGTGTTTCGTTGACACAATGGTTTTATCATCGCCAAGAAGCGCAACAACAACTTCTTGAAGCCTTACAACATGCCTCTTTACTGAATGAAAAAGTGAGTGAATGATGAGTTCATCAGTACATTATATCTCTGTAAAAGAAACCAATGTTATCCGTTATCATCGACAATTAGCGAATAGCAAAAAACAATTCAAGCAATGGCGGGCATTGGTTGAACAACTCACATATCAAGATGAAAGAGTGAGCCAAATTGAATCTACCTTTAATGCATTAGTGAAAGATAATCAGCAATTGGATGCATTAAGTGCTCAATCAGTGAGTGGATTAACGGATAAATTAAGCCAGTTTATTGCACCTTTACGACAAGATATGAAAAACCTACGAGAACAAGTACTTGAAGAAAAAGCGCTTGCACGTCATATCCAACAAAGCAAACAAAAATCATTGGCACTGTTAAAACAATTAAAATCACAATTAGCATCTGACAGTATTTTAATCACTGAAATTGAACAGAGCGAAAATATCAGTGCCGAGGACATTAGCTTATTGCTATTTCGTGTAACGGGTGAAATTGAAGCGCAAAAAGTGCAACTCAGCCCCGCTCAAACTGAACTATTGACGCAATTAAAAGCGCAATCTGTATATAACCAACAATTATGGCAAAGTGGCGAGCCTCAAAGCCCCTTTGCACAACAATGTCATCAAATTGAATTGATGATTGAAAAATTACGGCTAGTGGGGAATGAAGCAGAAGCCAATGATAATGCAAACCAGCTTATTGAAATGCAAAAGCTTGTTAATAGCAAAGAGCAGGGTAGCAGTAAAGAACAGGATAATCGTAAAAAACTGCGTTTACTAGCAGATTCCATGATCATGAATATCGCTGAAAGTTTACGTAATAGCGTGAAGCATATTGAATTAATGGAAGAATTAACACGTTTATGTGCAGAGCTTGAAAGCTTTGATGATAAAGAGATGCTGACTCTTAGTCGAGATACAGAAGCGGTTGCTTCATTAGCAACCAATGAACAACTTGATGTAATGATCACAAAGTTAAAACAGTCCATTGAAATGCATGAACAGCAACTTTCAATGAAAAAACAGTGTGAGGCGGTATTGGCTGGTTTAAGTAAATTAGGTTATGTGGTGCATGAAAATGCCGTAAATGCATGGCTTGATAAAGGGCAAGTTGTTGTGTCTCATGCCACAATTCCTGATTATGGTTTAGAGTTAGGCGGAAAACAGGCGCGTTTTCAAGCTAGAACGGTGGCGTTAACACATCAACGTGATACAACGCGAGATAAAGATGTTGATGCCATTTGGTGCAATCAGCATCAGCAATTACAATCGATTTTAGCGAAGTCTCATGCAGAGTTATTGATTGAGCGAGCATTGCCAGCAGGGCAAAACGCAATGAAAGTGATAGAGCGTGAAGATATGGCTCCTCAACATGCAATAACGCAAGTGCAAAAACCAAAAACATTTAGTCGCTAAACTATAAAAGCCACTCATTTGAGTGGCTTTCACATTTAAATCTATCGGTTAAGCAATAGTGACAGATTTATTTAGATAAACATCTTGTACTGCATTAATTAGTGCAACACCGTCTTTCATTGATTTCTTGAACGCTTTACGCCCTAAAATTAAACCCATACCACCTGCACGTTTATTGATAACCGCAGTGCGTACAGCATCTTCAAGGTCATTATTACCTGAAGCGCCACCAGAGTTTATTAATCCTGCACGACCCATATAGCAGTTGGCTAATTGGTAACGGACTAAATCAATTGGGTTTTCAGTGGTGAGTTTTGTGTAAACGCGCTCATCAGTATGACCAAAACCAATTGCTTTAAAGCCACCGTTATTTTCAGCCATTTTTTGTTTAACGATATCCGCGCCAATTGTCGCGGCTAAATGGTTTGCTTGACCGGTTAAGTCTGCACTTGCATGGTAATCTACACCATCTTTCTTAAAGGCTGGGTTGCGCAAATAAGCCCATAATACAGTGACCATACCTAATTCATGAGCGCGCTCAAAGGCCATTGAAATCTCTTCAATTTGGCGACGGCTTTCTTGTGAACCAAAGTAAATAGTCGCACCCACGGCAACAGCACCCATTTCAAAGGCTTGTTCTACACTGGCATACAGTGTTTGGTCATATTGCGCTGGGTAGCTTAGGGTTTCATTGTGGTTTAATTTCACAAGAAAAGGGATTTTATGTGCATAGCGACGAGAAACAGAAGCAAGAACACCATAAGTAGAAGCAACACAGTTACAACCCGCTTCAATAGCTAATTCAACAATATTTTTTGGATCAAAATAGAGTGGATTTGCTGCAAAAGAGGCGGCGGCAGAGTGCTCTACACCTTGGTCAACAGGTAAAATAGACAGATAACCCGTTCCCGCTAAACGCCCGTGATTAAACAGGGTTTGCATTGAACGTAACACGCTATTAGGGCGATTGTTATCAATCATAACACGATCAACAAAGTCAGAACCTGGCAGGTAGAGATTTTCGCTTGGGATGGTTTGGCAACGATGTT
>JAEYFY010000255.1 GCA_023454395.1 Pseudomonadota bacterium | reverse complement strand
TCACTACCGTATTTATAGGAGCTGTTTTTATGACTATTAGTAGATCAGAGCAAATCGCCCAATTAGAGAAAGAGTGGGAACAACCTCGCTGGAAAGGTATTACCCGTCCTTATAGCGCTGAAGATGTCATTAAATTAAGAGGTTCGGTTAACCCAGAACATACCTTAGCAAGACGTGGCGCTCAAAGGCTTTGGTCATCATTAAATGGTAAATCGAAAAAGGGTTATGTTAATGCATTAGGAGCTTTAACTGGTGGGCAAGCGTTGCAACAAGCAAAAGCAGGGTTAGAAGCTGTTTACCTTTCAGGATGGCAAGTGGCTGCTGATGCTAACACCGCAGCAAGTATGTACCCTGATCAGTCGCTATATCCAGTTGATTCTGTTCCTAATGTTGTTCAGCGTATCAATAATACGTTTAGACGAGCTGATCAAATTCAGTGGTCAAATGGTATTGGTCCTCAACATAAAGATTATATTGATTTTTTCCTTCCTATTGTGGCTGATGCGGAAGCCGGTTTTGGTGGAGTATTAAATGCCTTTGAATTAATGAAGGCGATGATTGAAGCCGGAGCGGCAGGTGTTCACTTTGAAGATCAGTTAGCGGCAGTGAAAAAATGTGGTCATATGGGAGGAAAAGTATTAGTTCCTACTCAAGAGGCTGTACAAAAGCTTGTTGCTGCACGTTTAGCCGCAGATGTGTCTGATGTGCCAACATTACTTGTTGCAAGAACAGATGCTGATGCTGCTGATCTCTTAACTTCAGATTGTGATCCTTATGATAGCTCATTCTTAACCGGAGAGCGCACACCTGAAGGTTTTTTCTGTACCCATGCAGGTATTGATCAAGCAATTAGCCGCGGGCTTGCTTATGCACCTTATGCTGATCTGGTGTGGTGTGAAACATCACTTCCTGATCTGAAAATGGCTGCTAAGTTTGCAGAAGCTATTCACGATAAATACCCTGGAAAAATGCTGGCTTATAACTGCTCGCCTTCCTTTAACTGGAAAAAGAACCTTGATGATCGCACGATTGCCCATTTCCAAGATGAGCTATCAGCAATGGGATATAAATTCCAGTTTATTACTTTAGCGGGCATTCACAGCATGTGGTTCAACATGTTTGATCTGGCACATGATTACGCTAAAGGTGAAGGCATGAAGCATTATGTAGAGAAAGTGCAAGAAAAAGAGTTTGCTGCACTTAATCAAGGTTATACCTTCTCCTCGCATCAGCAAGAAGTGGGAACAGGGTATTTCGATAAAGTGACCACGATTATTCAAGGTGGTATGTCTTCAGTGACGGCACTAACAGGCTCTACAGAAGAACAACAATTCTAGTTTGCGCAAGCCACAAGTTTTAAAAATATCATTATCTGTTTTTGTGGTGATAATTCAGGAGCAGGATGCTCCTCTTTTTCGTGAGGTTGTTAATGACGCCAGAAGATTTAATTGCTCAAACAATTTTACAAGGCTTTGATGCCCAATATGGTCGTTTTCTTGAGATAACGTCAGGAGCGCAATATCGTTTTGAGCAAGCGGATTGGCATGGTGTTCAAATTGCGATGAAGGAGCGCATCCGGTTATACGATAATCATGTTGGATTAGTGGTTGAGCAACTTAGGTGTATTCGACCTGATATTGATAAAGAAAGCCTTTTTCTACAAAGAGTGAAAGAGAACTATACGCAATTATTGCCCAATTACCCTCGATTTGAGATCGCAGAGAGCTTTTTTAATTCTGTTTATTGTCGTCTGTTTTACCATCGTGAATTGAATAAAAAAAACCTATTTGTTTTTTCATCTCAACCGGCTTATCGCTTTACACAAGCACCTCGACCGTTATCAAAGCAGTTTGTTATTCAAAGTGATTTACCCACATTACTGCAAGACATTTTATCTCGCTTACCTTTGCGACTACCGTGGCAAAATAAACAGCGTGATATTCGCGCTATTTGTAATGTACTTACTGCCCAGTTCTCTTCTGAACAATTGCAGGGTGCGGTATTTCATATCGCAAACGAACTTTTTTATCGTAATAAAGCGGCTTGGTTGATTGGTAAAATAGTGATTAATGAGCAATATATTCCATTCTTATTACCTATTCATAATGTTGAGCAGCAATTATTGATTGATACTTGCCTTACCTCGGCAGATGAAGCGAGTATTGTCTTTGGTTTTGCCCGTTCTTATTTTATGGTTTATGCCCCATTTCCAGCAGCATTAGTTGCATGGTTAAGAGATATATTACCGAGCAAATCTATCGCTGAGCTTTATATGTCAATAGGGTGTCAAAAGCACGGTAAAACAGAATACTATCGTGAATACCTCGCCTTTATGAATTTTTCATCAGAGCAATTTATTGAAGCTCCCGGTGTAAAAGGTATGGTGATGTTGGTATTTACATTACCCACTTATGATCGTGTTTTTAAAGTGATCAAAGATAAGTTTGCGCCCCAAAAAACGATCACTGCAGAGCGTGTAAAAGAGTGCTATCAATTAGTTAAAGAACACGATCGTGTCGGGCGCATGGCAGATACCCAAGAGTTCGAAAACTTTATGATCGATAAGAAAAGAATTAGCCCTGAATTAATGGCTGTTTTTGAACAAGAGATCCCCAATAAACTAGAAGATCTGGGAGATAAATTATTGATCCGTCATCTGTATATGGAACGTCGAATGACGCCACTTAATATCTATATGGAACAGTGTGATGACAATCAGCTTAAAGCGGTCGTTGAAGATTATGGGCAAGCGTTGAAAGAGCTTATTGCAGCGAATATTTTTCCCGGCGATATGCTGTTTAAAAACTTTGGTGTGACTCGTCATCATCGTGTGATTTTCTATGACTATGATGAAATTAGTTATATGACAGACATGAATTTTCGTGCGATCCCTCCTGCCCGTTACCCTGAAGATGAATTAGCGAGCGAGCCTTGGTATAGCGTTGCACTCAATGATGTATTTCCTGAAGAATTTCGCTATTTCCTATGCAGTGATAAGCGGGTTTGCGACTATTTTGAAGCTCTACATCGTGAGCTTTTATCACCAGAATATTGGCAACAACAGCAGCAAAAAATTAAAGACGGATATATTGAAGATGTTTATGCCTATTCCCAAACTAAGCGATTTACTTAATAAATTGCCTTAGGAAAAGATAAAAATAAAGATAGGTACAAGGGGATACCTACCTTTATTAGATAAAACCTATTTTTGTACTGAGATAATTAACGTTGAGTACCCGCAACAGCTTCTTTAGCTAATTCAGTAATACGTTGGAAATCACCTGCTTTCACTGCATCATTAGGCACCAACCAAGAACCACCAATACAAAGCACACTCTCAAGTGCAAGGTAATTACGGTAGTTTTCTGGCGAAATACCGCCAGTTGGGCAGAAACGGATGGTTGAGAATGGCCCGGCAATGGCTTTTAATGCCTTTACACCACCATTAGCTTCTGCGGGGAAAAATTTAAATTCATTTAAACCGTAGCTCATTCCCAGCATTAATTCAGAAACTGTTGAAATTCCTGGAATTAAAGGAATAGTTCCCGCAACGGCTGCTTTGAGTAATGCTTCTGTTAATCCTGGGCTAATAGCAAATTGAGCGCCTGCTTCAGTCACTTGTGCTAATTGTTGAGGATTAATTACCGTACCCGCACCCACAATGGCTTCAGGAACTTCTTTTGCAATACGGCGGATAGCCTCAATTGCACATTCTGTACGTAATGTCACTTCTAAAACTTTGACACCACCAGCGACTAACGCTTTTGCAACAGGGACTGCATCATCAATATGGTTGATAACAATAACAGGAACAACAGGCCCTGATTTTAGTACAGACTCTGCACTTGTATTCCAATGATCCATGATTGTATTTCCTAATCAGAAAG
>JAEYFY010000183.1 GCA_023454395.1 Pseudomonadota bacterium | reverse complement strand
CACATGAAAATAACGGTTATCACCGTTTTCATCTTTAATAAATCCAAAACCTTTATCTTCAAACCACTTTGTGATTATTCCGTTCATTGCCATTATCGCCTACTTAATCGTTTATCTACAAAAATTTTCAGACGCAGTATAAAGCACAATGCTTATACAGACTATGCCCTTTGGGATAATAAGCTACTTTGCTTATTACCACATCAAATCATCTGGGATTTTAAAATCAGCATAAGGATCGTCTTCATCTTGTTCTGTTTCGCTAAGTGCGTTATTTAACAAGATACAGTCCACATCTCTTTGTGTAATTTTATCCGCTACACTTGCTGGAATAATCGCGTATTCAGTTTTATCTGCACTATCCAGTCGCGCAATGGCGAGACGTCCACTAATCAATTGAGATTGTGTCAGTTTATCCACTACGATATTTTTAATCACATTGTTGTCAGTGAAGTTAAAATCAATATCGCCTTTGACTGGCGTAATTCTATTCATCTCAATAAGTTGCTTAACTTGCGCTTTATACTCTTTAGATAATGTAGCTTGTTTTTGTTGCTCACTAAGCAGTTTATCGCGCTCCAGTTGGGCTTTTTTATTTTCTTCTACCGCTTCTCTTGCTTCTCGCGCTTGAACGCGTGATTTTTTCGCTGTTCTTTGAACTTTTGCCATTTTTTTGCTGGTCACAAGTCCCGCTTTTAACATTTGCTCTTGTAAGGTAAGTTTTGCCATTGTTATGCCTAAGTCTGCTCAATAATTTATGAAATTATACCTGTAATTTCCAAGAGTGCATCAGGTTGTAAGATTGGTAGCTTATTAGAGGAAATTGACCTTGTGAGATTTGAACCTATCCGTACATTCAGAGTATATTGGAAAAACTATCGTCAAACTTTCTCTTATAACAGGTAATACTAACAATGGCTCTGATCCCAAAAAACTATGCACGGTTGGAAAGTGGCTACCGTGAAAAAGCACTGAAAATCTACCCCTGGGTATGTGGACGTTGTGCGCGTGAGTTCGTTTATTCCAATCTACGTGAACTAACCGTTCATCATATTGATCACGACCATACCAATAACCCAGAAGATGGCAGTAACTGGGAATTATTGTGTCTGTTTTGCCATGACCATGAACACTCAAAATACACAGAAGCAGACCAGTACGGTACAACCGTTGTCGCCGGTGAAGATGCACAGGATGATGTAGGTGCAGCCACTTATAATCCTTTTGCAGATTTAAAGTCGATGCTGAACAAGAAAAAATAATGAATGCGGTGTCTGCTTTGGTACAAAGCAAGCCAATCTATCCCCTTTCTACGCCCTTACACAGAATAGTGTATACTTACCGACAAGAAATTTGTTCACGGTTAATTAATAATGAAAGAAATCGAAAAAGCAAAAATCAAACTCCTTAGCGACCGTTTAGATCTTATTCGCCACAAAATGGCAAATATCTCGCTGACAGATGAAGCGGAAAAATACGCAGAGTTTGAGAAAGAAAAAGTAGAACTGGAAACTGAAATCGTTCGTTTGAAAGAAGTACGTAGCAATAAACTAAGTAAAGAAGCGCAGAAATTGGTGGATATGCCATTCAAACGCCCCATTACTAAGAAAGAACAAGCTGATATTGGCAAGCTGAAGAAAGCCGTACGAGGCTTAATAATTGTCCATCCAATGACAGCATTAGGCCGCGAAATGGGGCTAGATGTTATGACTGGTTTTTCTAAGACGGATTTTTAGTTAAAAAATTACTCCAACTAAAACCCGCAAAGATCGACTAATACTGGCTGGTTCTTAATATACTTTTCGTTGTTATGAACCGTCAGTTATCCTTAGCTTTCTTATTAACCCTGCCTGATTACCCTATTGGCGAACTATCCGGAATTTCCGGATGGTTGCGTTTTGAGCAAGTTCCCTTTTAAGGAAAATATTAACAAGATACTTATTAATTGTACGGACATCTTTTCCATATAATTCAGCAATTTTAGCTTGTGTATTCAAAGATAAAGGGCGCTTATAAATAGATAACAAACGTACTATTTTGCTGAAAAACAATATGATAAAGATATAAAAAGTGATTTTTTGAGAAGGTTGATTGAATAAGAATTGGCGGAAGATCACAGGAGTCGAACCTGCCAAGGACCGCTGGCGGCCCCATCTGGATTTGAAGTCCAGCCGCCCCACCGGGGACGATGATCTTCCATTTTTGAGTAGGTCAAAAGGAAATAACGGGATGATTATACGCTGAATTATTTTTAATCCCAAGTGCATCAAATCAATAAAAGCCCTTTCAAATAAAATAATCCCATTTTTGAGTAAAACCTCGGATAATTACCACGATACTATTGAACTTATGCGGTTTCACCCTCATCTTACTTTCTATGACGAATAAACTCAGTGATGTGTTTTACGCCACTGCAAACCAAAATACAGGATGTTTTTATGTCAAATCCATTACTTAATACAACGGGATTACCTGCATTTTCCCTTATCAAACCAGAACATGTTGTTCCTGCGCTAAAAGAAGTCTTAGCAACTTACCGTGAAACAGTTGAAAAATTACTGGCTGATAATACCCAATTTAACTGGGATAACCTTTGCCAGCCATTAGCTGAAGTAGGCGATAAACTTTCTCGTGTTTGGTCCCCCGTTAGTCATTTAAATTCTGTCAAAAACTGTGCTGAACTACGCGAAGCGTATGAACAGAGTTTACCATTGCTGTCTGAATTCAGTACATGGATGGGGCAACACGAAGGTTTATATCAAGCTTATAAATCAATTAAAGAAAGTGCTGATTTTAATGCGTTAACTCAACCACAGAAAAAAACGATTGAAAACGCATTACGTGACTTTGAATTATCAGGTATCGGGCTACCAAAAGAAAAACAGCAGCGCTTTGGTGAAATCAGTGCGCGGATGTCAGAACTAGGTGCGAAATACGGCAATAACGTATTAGATGCCACAATGGGTTGGTCTAAATTAATTACCAATGTAGACGATCTATCTGGTATGCCACAAAGTGCGATTGATGCAGCAAAAGCAATTGCACAAGCGAAAGATCAAGAAGGCTATCTGTTAACACTTGATATGCCAAGCTATATACCAGTTATGACTTACGCAGATAACCGTGAACTGCGAAAAGAAATGAGCATTGCTTATAGCACTCGCGCTTCTGATCAAGGTCCAAATGCAGGTCAGTGGGATAACAGTGAAATTATGGCGGAGATCCTTTCATTACGTCACGAACTCGCTCAACTGCTCGGCTTTAAAAATTATGCTGAAAAATCCCTTGCTACTAAAATGGCAGAGTCTCCTGAGCAAGTATTGAGCTTCTTAACTGATTTAGCCCAACGCGCTCATCCACAAGGTGAAGAAGAATTAGCAGAACTCACTCAATTTGCAAAAGAACACTATGGTGTTGATAAACTCGAATCGTGGGATCTGGCTTATTACAGCGAAAAACAAAAACAACACCTATTCTCAATCGATGATGAACAGCTACGCCCTTACTTCCCTGAGCAACGTGCTTTAAGTGGTTTATTTGAAGTCGTTCATCGTATCTATGGTTTAACTGCCAAAGAGCGTAACGACATCGACACTTGGCATGATGATGTCCGTTTCTTTGAGCTTTATGATGAAAGCAATACTTTACGTGGTAGCTTCTATCTTGATTTATATGCACGCGAGCATAAACGTGGTGGCGCTTGGATGGATAACTGCATAGGCAGAATGCGTCATGCGGATGGTTCACTACAAAACCCCGTTGCTTACCTCACTTGTAACTTCAATAAGCCAGTAGGTGATAAACCAGCACTGTTTACTCATAATGAAGTAACCACGCTATTCCATGAGTTTGGCCACGGCTTACATCACATGTTAACGCAGATTGATACCGCAGATGTTGCAGGCATTAATGGTGTGCCTTGGGATGCCGTTGAATTACCAAGCCAATTTATGGAGAACTGGTGCTGGGAGCCAGAAGCGTTAGCCTTTATTTCAGGTCATTACGAAACTGGCGAACCATTACCACAGGCAATGCTTGATAATATGCTTAAAGCAAAAAATTATCAGTCAGCGATGTTTGTGTTACGCCAACTGGAGTTTGGTCTGTTTGATTTCCGTTTACACGCTGAATATGATCCATCTAAAGGCGCGCGTATTATGGATATCTTAAACAGTGTGAAAGAGAAAGTTTCTGTGGTTCCTTCTACACCGTGGGCGCGTTTCCCTCATGCCTTTAGTCATATCTTTGCTGGTGGATATGCAGCAGGTTATTACAGCTATTTATGGGCAGATGTACTGGCAGCAGATGCCTTCTCTCGCTTCTCTGAAGAAGGCATTTTTAACCGTGAAACGGGTCAATCATTCCTTGATAATATTTTAACTCGTGGTGGTTCAGAAGAGCCAATGGAGCTGTTTAAACGCTTCCGTGGTCGTGAGCCGCAACTTGATGCTATGCTCAAAGGCTACGGCATTAAAGGATGATATGTGAATATCTGTTTACTTTGTGAAGAAGGCGCTGATAACAGCGCCTTATCTGATTTAGCGCAACGTTGGGGCTTAGTTCACGATGAAACGCAAATTATGGCATTAGTGTTAACACCCACACACCTTGAATTACGCAAACAAGATGAACCTAAATTGGGTGGCATTTATGTCGATTTTGTGGAAGGCACCATGGCACATCGTCGTAAATTTGGCGGTGGTCGAGGTGAAGCTGTGGCAAAAGCTGTTGGCATTAAAAAAGACTATCTACCTGATGTAGTTGATGCAACGGCAGGGCTTGGTCGTGATGCATTTGTATTAGCGTCTATTGGTTGTAAGGTGAGAATGGTTGAACGCCATCCTGTTGTCGCAGCATTGCTTGAAGACGGCTTAAAACGTGCTTATCTTGATCCTGATATTGGTGAATGGATGCAAGAACGTATGACACTGATCCACGCCTCTTCAGCTCAAGCACTGACAGAAATCACACCAGCACCCGATGTGGTCTATCTTGATCCTATGTATCCACATAAAGCGAAAAGTGCATTAGTGAAAAAAGAGATGCGAGTGTTTCAGTCTTTAGTGGGTGCCGATGAAGATGCAGATGCACTGTTAGAGCCGGCAATTACGTTAGCTAAAAAAAGGGTTGTAGTTAAACGCCCTGATTATGCAGAACCATTAAATAATCAGCCTGCACATGCCAATGTAACAACCAAAAATCACCGCTTTGATATTTATCCTTGTGTGTAACTACTTACACATTAGGAAAAATAAATTTGAAATCTGACGGGTGTTAAACACCCGTTCAGAATCAATGAAAATCACAACACGCCTTGTGCCAGCATTGCATCAGCGACTTTAACAAAACCTGCAATGTTTGCGCCTTGGATATAATTAGTTTGCTTACCTTCACCGCCGTAATTCACGCAAGCATGGTGAATATCTAACATAATGTGATGTAAGCGAGCATCCACTTTCTCTGCTTTCCAGCTTAAACGTGCTGCATTCTGTGCCATCTCTAAACCCGAGGTTGCAACACCACCCGCATTAGCTGCTTTACCTGGTGCAAAAAGGACACCCGCTTCAATAAAGGCATCTGTTGCAGCAATCGTTGTTGGCATATTTGCGCCTTCAGCAACGGCTTTTACCCCATTTTTGATAAGCACTTTAGCCGCTTCCAAATCTAACTCATTTTGTGTTGCACAAGGCAGCGCAATATCAACAGGAACAGCCCAAGGTTGTTGCCCTTCAAGATACGTTAAACCAAATTCTTTTGCGTACTCTTCAACACGACCATAATTATTTTTAATTTCAGTGAGTCGAGCGAGTTTTTCAGTGGTAAATCCCGCTTCATCAACCACAGTACCACCTGAATCTGATGCTGTTATTACTTTAGCGCCTAATTCTAAACATTTTTCGATAGTGAACTGTGCAACGTTACCCGCGCCAGAAACCGCCACACGCATTCCCTCAAGAGACATACCATGACGTTTAAGCATCGCATTAGTAAAGTAAACCAAACCGTACCCAGTAGCTTCTGGGCGGATTAAACTGCCACCGAATGAAAGACCTTTACCTGTAAATACACATTCATTGCTATTAGACAGTTTTTTCATCATGCCGGCCATAAAGCCGACTTCTCGTGCTCCCACCCCAATGTCACCAGCAGGAACATCTGTATTAGCGCCTAAATGGCGATAAAGTTCAGTCATCAATGCCTGACAAAAACGCATCACTTCCCCATGGCTTTTACCTTTAGGATTAAAATCAGAGCCACCTTTGGCTCCTCCCATCGGTAATGTCGTTAATGCATTTTTAAATGTTTGTTCAAAACCTAAGAATTTTAGGATAGAAAGATTTACTGATGGATGAAAACGCATACCACCTTTGTAAGGTCCAATGGCGGAGTTAAATTGGATACGCCATGCTCGGTTAACTTGCACTTGCCCTTTATCATCTAACCAACAGACGCGAAACTGGATAATACGTTCAGGCTCTACTAAGCGCTCAAGTAATGATTGTTCACGATATTGTGGGTTTTTCTCTAAAAAAGGCCACAAAGTGGTAAAAACTTCACGAACCGCCTGATGATACTCAGGTTGATGAGCGTTATATTTTTCTACCCCTTCTAAAAACGAAGATAATGAGCCAGATATATTCATTCAGTTATTCCTTTTTTGTGTAATGTGATGTTGGCATAACCTCATTTATTCGGAATATTTTTGGGTTTTGTGAGGTTGATGTTGTTTTGCTTCTTGAATATATCATTAAAATACATTCACACTTCAAGACATTTTTTTCACAATTAGACAAAAAAAAAAGGTTGACTCGCTTTAACGACAGGAAAAATAGGAATTTTAGGCAAAAAAATACCTGCATAAGCAGGCATTTTTTTTGCTTAAACAAGCAAGCGATTATTATTCATCATCTTTCAGAGGAACAATTAGCATATCAACATGCACAGTATTAATTAGTTGGCGTGCTGATGACATCAATTTGCTCCAGAAGTCTTGGTGATGACCACAAACGACTAAATCCATATCGTATTTCTTAATCGCATCGACTAGAACTTGTCCTAAATCACCACTACCACTCAGGGTTTCTTGAATTTCATAACCCGAGTTATCAGAGAGATCTTTTAACGCGTTACGGGTTTCATCAGTAATACGTTGCTGCATATCACCGAGGTTGACATCAATTAGACCGGTATAAAGATCAGAGTAGTTAACATCAACGTGAATTAAGGAAACTTTGGCATTATAGGGTTTTGCCATAGATACAGCTTTCTGTACTAAGACGT
>JAEYFY010000131.1 GCA_023454395.1 Pseudomonadota bacterium | reverse complement strand
CGAGAATTGTGTGATTTAATCCTTTTAGCGCAAGGTCGGCTTGAAGAAGCTAAAGGTCTTTCGATTTAACGTATAACGATACAGAATGAATAAATTAAAATCCTGGTTTACCTTAATTCTTGCCATTATCGCCCTTGCGTTGATTGGCTGGAACTACACTAATAACACTGAATTCGGTGATGGTGAGATTGTTGATGATGGTCAGCCAACTTATCAATCCAAATCATCGATATCTTTTGTTTACGAGCCAACGGGTATACTCGGATATAAACTTGTTGCTGATGATGTCAAAAATTATGCTCAACAGAAGTTTACATGGTTTACTAACCCTGTCTTAACCACCTATTCACCGACAGGGGATGCAACATGGACAGTACGCGCGAATAAAGCCAAGCTAACAAACAGTAAAATGCTCTATCTTTATGGCGATGTTCAAATTGATAGCCTAACGGATGACTCTCAACTACAGAGAATAAGCACAGACAACGCTATCGCAAATTTGGATACACAGGATGTTTCCTCTGATGATGAAGTGACTATTATCGGCGTCGGACTGAAATCAGTCGGCTTAAAAATGCGAGGCAATCTGCGCGAAAAACGTGCAGAGCTGATTGAAAAGGTAAACACCTATTATGAGATCCCTAATGAATCAAAAAATCCGTAATACACTGATTATCGGTACACTTTTAGCGATAAGTGTACCTGCGATGGCGCTTAAAGATGACACACAACAACCTATCGTTGTGAACTCAGAGAAACAATCGCTTGATCTAGAAAAAAACGTCACAACCTTCACACAAAATGTTGTGATCAAACAAGGATCTATCGATATTCGTGCTGATAAAGTTGTTGTCACACGTCCAGGCGGTGACTCCAAAAAGATCGTAATAGAAGCATTTGGTAATCCAGTAACTTTTTATCAGCTACAAGATGATGGTAAACCTATCAAAGGTCGTGGTGAAAAAATGACCTATGAAATGGATAAAGAGTTAATGACCTTAACGGGTAAAGCCTATCTTGAACAATTAGACAGTAATATCACCGGTGATAAGATCACTTATCTCGTCCCAACTCAGCAAATGGAAGCTTTTAGCGGTAAAGGTAAACAAGTGACTACTGTTTTACTGCCTTCCCAGTTGCAAGAGAAAGGTCCTGGTGTTAACAACAAAGGTAAGTAACACTTTATGGCGCTGTTAAAAGCTGAAAATTTAGCGAAAGCATACAAAGGGCGCACCGTTGTCGGTGATGTCAGCCTGAACGTTAACTCCGGTGAGATTGTCGGCTTACTTGGGCCAAATGGTGCAGGTAAAACAACCACATTCTATATGGTTGTTGGCATTGTCGCTCGTGATGCAGGTAGTATTACAATTGATGATGAAGACATTACGCTGTTACCGTTACATGAACGAGCGCGTAAAGGCATTGGCTATCTTCCTCAAGAGGCGTCTATTTTTAGACGCTTAAGCGTTTATGACAACATTATGGGGATCTTAGAAATCCGCCATGATTTAACGCCTGAAGAACGAAAAGATCGAGCAGAAGAACTGCTAGAAGAGTTTAATGTCAGCCACTTACGTAACAGCTTAGGGCAATCATTATCAGGGGGTGAACGTCGCCGTGTTGAAATCGCGCGGGCATTGGCAGCCAACCCTAAATTCATTTTATTAGATGAACCTTTTGCAGGTGTTGACCCTATTTCGGTATTAGATATTAAAAAAATTATCCAGCATCTACGTGATTATGGATTAGGTGTACTGATTACTGACCATAACGTGCGTGAAACATTAGATGTGTGTGAACGTGCTTATATCGTCAGCCAAGGTCACCTTATCGCTCATGGTTCACCAGAAGAAATTCTTGAAAATGAGCAAGTTAAACGTGTTTACTTAGGTGAAGGCTTCCGCCTGTAATCTTTGATTCACTTTTACTCTGTCAAGGATGACAATAGCAAAGGACTCATCGCATTATTATGAAACAAAGTCTGCAACTTCGTCTTAGTCAGCAACTGGCAATGACGCCACAGCTACAACAGGCTATTCGTTTGTTGCAACTTTCGACGCTTGAATTACAACAGGAAATTCAGCAAGCACTTGAGTTTAATCCACTTCTAGAACAAGACGACGATCCACAAGATCCCGTTTCAGATGATGCGTCTCATACAGAAGATCAGCCAACCTCTACAACAGAAACAACAACTGAAAACGAAGTTGAAGAGTTTGACACGCTGGATGCTTTAGAACAAAAAGAGATGCCTGATGATCTTCCTTTAGATACTCAATGGGAAGAGATCTACACCGCTGGCACTCCTTCTGGCACCAGTAATGACTATACTGATGATGAGCTTCCACTGTATCAAGGTGAAACAACTGCCTCATTGCAAGATTACCTCACATGGCAGGCTGATCTCACCCCATTTTCAGAAACAGACAGAGCAATTGCGATAAGTATTATCGATGCTATTGATGAAACAGGCTATTTAACTGTCACAACAGATGACATCCTTGCTGGAATGGGCGATGATGAATTAGAGCTTGATGAAGTCGAAGCCGTATTAAAACGTATTCAACGCTTTGATCCTATTGGTGTTGCTGCTCGTGATTTAAAAGAGTGTCTTTTGATTCAGCTATCCGCTTTTTCAACAGAAACACCCTATCTTAAAGAAACGCAGTTAGTCATTAGCCAATATTTAGAGTTGCTAGGTAACCGTGATTTTCGTCAATTGATGCGTCAAACGAAATTACGAGAAGAGACACTAAAATCTGTTATTGAGATGATCCAGTCTCTTGATCCTAAGCCCGGATTAAGTATTGATACAGGCGAGTCAGAGTATGTTATTCCAGATATACTGGTAAAAAAATCAGGTGAACGCTGGCAAGTTGAGTTAAATACAGATAGCATTCCTCGCCTACGAATAAATGAGACTTATGCAGCATTGGGTCAATCGACTCAAAATGAAAGTGATGGAAAATTTATTCGTGACAATTTACAAGAAGCCAAATGGCTGATAAAAAGTTTAGAAAGCCGTAATGAGACATTATTAAAAGTCGCTCATTGCATTGTTGATACACAGCAGGCATTTTTCGAATTAGGTGAAGAGCACATGAAACCCTTAGTGTTAGCAGATATTGCTGAACAGGTTGAAATGCACGAATCCACCATTTCTCGAGTGACAACGCAAAAATTTTTGCATTGCCCGAGAGGAATTTTCGAATTGAAGTATTTTTTCTCTAGCCATGTGAATACTGATAGCGGGGGCGAAGCCTCTTCAACAGCAATCAGGGCTTTAGTGAAGAAACTAATCGCAGCAGAAAACCCAGCGAAACCACTTAGTGATAGTAAACTGGCTGATATGCTCGCAGAACTTGGAATACAAGTTGCTCGACGCACTGTTGCGAAGTATAGAGAGTCATTATCCATCCCGCCTTCAAATCAACGCAAAGAGTTGGTTTGAGCATAATTGAGAAGGAAGACACTATGGAACTTCAAATCACTGGTCATAATATTGAATTAACCGATGCTCTGCGTGATACCGTCAAAGCAAAAAGCGCGAAATTACCTCAGTTCTTTGACAAAATTAATAACGTTCAGGTTATCCTGAAAGTCGAGAAAGTTAATAAAATCGCGGAAGCGACCATTCAAGTTAATGGCGGTGAATTGCATGCCTCTGCAGAAGCAGAAGATATGTACGCAGCAATTGATGGATTAATGGATAAACTGGCTCGTCAATTAACCAAACACAAAGATAAACTGAGACAACATTAATTCATTTCCCATTGTGAAATGGGGATACAATCGGCGAAGTTACTGCGTTGTTTATGACTCGGTTTAAGCCAACGCCTAATCAATATCAGTAACAAAAAACCAGATGTCACTTTGTGGCATCTGGTTTGCTGGTCTAAGTGAATAAGACAATGAACAACGATACAAAGATGAATATTAGCGACGTACTTTCTCTGGCATGTACGCATAATGATGTACATTGCACGAGTAAAAAGCGCGCGTTAGAAATTATCAGTGAAAATGCAGCAAAAGCACTTAATTTACCCGAAACACTGATATTTGAAGCTTTATTGACGCGTGAAAAAGTCGGTACAACAGGGATTGGGGGTGGTTTAGCTATCCCTCATGGACGTATTGAAAGTGATGAAACAGAAAAAGTAGTTGGTGTGTTTCTTCACCTAAGCGAACCTATTTCCTTCGACGCTATTGATAATCAACCTGTCGATTTGTTGTTCGCATTACTCGTTCCTGCGACACAATGTAAGGAACATTTACACACACTGTCTTTGATTGCAAAACAGCTGGCAGACAAAAATTTATGTCGCCGACTACGCTCCGCACAAAGTGATGAAGAGCTTTATCAGATTATCACAGAATAACCCCTACGGGTTTAGTAGGACGCGAATAGCATACAGTGGAATGATATTCATCACTGGGAAATTATAGGGGAGCTACCTCATGGTGCTGATGATAGTCAGCGGACGCTCTGGTTCAGGTAAGTCAGTCGCTTTGCGTGCGCTTGAAGACATGGGATTTTATTGTGTTGATAATTTACCTGTTGATCTTTTACCTGAGCTAGCAAAAACACTGGCTGAACGTGATGCTTCTGCTGCCGCAGTCAGTATTGATGTCCGAAATATGCCAGAGTCGCCGGAGATCTTCGAAAAAGCGCTGGAAAGTTTACCCGCTGAATATTCTCCACAACTCTTATTTTTAGACGCAGATAGAAATACCTTAATTCGTCGTTATAGTGATACTCGACGTCTTCACCCTCTTTCGACCAAGAATCTTTCGTTAGAAGTGGCCATTGATACCGAAAGTGATCTGCTTGAGCCATTGCGATCACGGGCTGACCTCATTATTGATACCTCTGAGATGTCAGTCCATGAACTCGCAGAAATGTTACGCACTCGCTTATTAGGTAAGCGTGAACGTGAACTGACCATGGTCTTTGAATCTTTTGGCTTTAAGCATGGTATTCCTATTGATGCGGATTATGTTTTTGATGTGCGCTTCTTACCGAATCCACATTGGGATCCTAAACTGCGTCCAATGACAGGTCTTGATCGCCCTGTCGCGGCATTTTTAGATAGACACACCGAAGTTCATAACTTTATTTATCAAACTAGAAGCTATCTCGAACTTTGGTTGCCGATGTTAGAAACCAATAACCGTAGTTATTTAACGGTTGCAATTGGTTGTACGGGGGGAAAACACCGCTCTGTTTATGTTGCTGAGCAACTCGCAGATTATTTCCGCTCTAGAGGGAAAAACGTACAATCACGCCACAGAACACTAGAAAAACGCAAATGACCCAATATCGACAAGTTGCGATTAAAAATCGACTCGGTATGCATGCAAGACCTGCAATGAAGCTGTTTGATTTAGTAAAAACATTTCAATCAACAGTCATTTTACGCAACAACGAAGGGGTTGAAGCACAAGCGGATAGTGTGATTGCTATGCTGATGTTAGATTCAGAGCAAGGCAGTCAAATTGATATAGAAGTCACTGGTAGTGATGAAAATGAAGCTATTGATGCTATTATCGCATTATTTGAATCTGGGTTTGATGAAGAATAATCGTAATAGAAAACAATAGATTAGCATTTCTTAACTAAATAACCCGAAAGAGACTGTGATCACTGTCTCTTTCTTTTTTATACAGAACCGCCTATTATCTCTTATATGAGTTTAACAACACCCCCACCTCATCCGCGGGGGTGTTGTTTTGCATTGGAATAAATTGGAGTGTGGTATGACAAAGCCAACAATTATCATCAACGAACTTGATGCAGAACGTTTAGATTCATTACTTGAACAACCGGCATTTGCAGATAGCCCGATTGCTGAAGCATTGAATGAAGAATTAGATCGTGCTGACATTGTTACACCAGCTGATATCCCTGCTAATATTGTCACAATGAACAG
>JAEYFY010000114.1 GCA_023454395.1 Pseudomonadota bacterium | reverse complement strand
GTAAAGCCGGGATCATAGGTGTAATAACCTTTGGAGCCGAGAGTACGAATATCAATAACTTTGGAACCGAGTGTAGGGGATAGAACGTCCAAGTCTACAGATGTTTCAGCAATCGTTAGCTTAGCTTTGTTATCAGCCATTTATAATCTCCTTAGCGCTTATATGTCTCCTAACAATATCGAGGTATCTTCATAAAGATGCACTTCGATAGTGAAACTATAGTTGATGTAAGGTACCCAGCCGAGTTTTATTTAATGCCCGTAATGTCTAGGTCTATAGTGTGTCACTTATGTTAAGGAGCTTTTGATGTTATGTTTTTTTAGGTGCTTTTTTATGCAATGCACTTAGAATTAGTACTGCTATCACTTTTACATAAGTTTGAGGTTTCTGGAAGCGTGTTTGCGCACAAAAAAAACATAAACATTAAAATAATGCAGTAAATGTAATAAAAATGTTGTACATGTGTCAAAAATGATAATCATTTTTGCATCGGATGTATTAAATAGTGATCCTTCTCACTGTTCGAGGCAAATGTCGGGCACACAAGTTGTGTGGTAATTGTAATAAGTTTGTGAAGCACTTATACTGCGCGCAGGTCTCCGGAACCGTTGTTGTATGGAGAACCAGCGTAACGAATCCACACTTTTTGTAAAATAGACGGATTTAACATTTTACTTAAAATGTGCCTTTGTACCCCATTCGCTGTTTGATTTCCATCCAGGTCCGGAGGAAGGAAAAATTATAAAAGCTGTGTGGGCATAAATTGTGAAAAAACAAAGACCTGTCAATCTGGATTTACAGACGATACAGTTTCCACTCCCTGCTATCGCATCGATCTTGCATCGTGTCTCTGGGGTTATCATGTTAGTCGCAGTTGGCATCTTACTGTGGTTACTTGGCACCTCTCTCTCCTCTCCTGAAGGTTTTCAGCAAGCCGCTGAAATTATGACTGGTTTCTTCGCGAAATTTATTTTGTGGGGCATCCTAACCGCATTGGCGTATCACATTTGTGGTGGTATTCGTCATATGTTAATGGACTTCGGCTTTATTGATGAAACCTTGATTGTGGGTCGCAACTCCGCGGCTGCATCAATGGTTATTACCGTTATTTTATCAATATTGGCGGGGGTATTAGTATGGTAAGTAATTCTTCTACTTTAGGCCGTACTGGCATACAGGATTGGTTATTCCTTCGTGCCTCAGCCATTATTATCGTTCTATATGTTCTTTATCTTGTGGGATTTATTGCTACAACAGAAATAACCTATGAGGTATGGCGTGGGTTCTTTAGCTCATCCTTGACCAAAGTGTTCACCATCTTGACCTTGCTTTCTATTCTTATTCACGCGTGGATCGGAATGTGGCAAGTGTTAACGGATTATATTAAACCGCTGGCATTACGCCTGACTTTACAACTGATTATCGTTGTTGCGCTGTTGGTTTATCTTATTTATGGAACAATTGTGGTGTGGGGTGTGTAATGAATCTGCCAGTAAGAGAGTTTGATGCTGTTGTTATTGGTGCAGGTGGTGCTGGCATGCGTGCCGCTTTACAGATTTCTCAAATGGGTCTGTCTTGTGCACTGATTTCTAAAGTTTTTCCTACTCGTTCTCATACTGTTTCCGCTCAAGGTGGTATTACTGTTGCACTGGGTAATACCCATGAGGATAACTGGGAATGGCACATGTACGATACCGTAAAAGGTTCCGACTATATTGGTGACCAAGACGCTATCGAATATATGTGTAAAACCGGCCCTGAAGCAATTTTAGAGCTGGAACATATGGGGCTCCCATTTTCTCGCCTAGATGATGGTCGTATTTATCAGCGTCCATTTGGTGGTCAGTCAAAAAACTTTGGTGGCGAACAAGCTGCACGTACAGCTGCTGCCGCTGACCGTACTGGGCACGCATTATTGCATACCCTTTATCAGCAAAATTTAAAAAACCATACAACTATCTTTTCAGAGTGGTATTCACTGGACCTAGTGAAAAACCAAGATGGCGATATCGTTGGTTGTACTGCAATTTGCATCGAAACGGGTGAAGTCGTTTATTTCAAAGCAAACGCCACGATTTTAGCAACTGGCGGTGCAGGTCGTATTTACCAATCAACCACAAATGCACATATCAACACAGGTGATGGTGTGGGTATGGCGGTTCGCGCAGGTGTTCCACTGCAAGATATGGAAATGTGGCAATTCCATCCAACAGGTATTGCGGGTGCGGGCGTATTAGTGACCGAAGGTTGTCGTGGTGAAGGCGGATACCTGTTAAATAAAGACGGTGAACGCTTTATGGAACGTTACGCACCAAACGCCAAAGACCTTGCTGGTCGCGATGTGGTTGCGCGTTCTATTATGATCGAAATCCGTGAAGGTCGTGGTTGTGATGGTCCTTGGGGTCCTCATGCGAAATTAAAACTCGATCATCTGGGTAAAGAAGTTCTTGAGTCTCGTTTACCGGGTATTCTTGATCTTTCTCGTACTTTCGCCCACGTTGATCCAGTTAAAGAACCTATTCCTGTTATTCCTACTTGTCACTATATGATGGGTGGCATTCCAACAAAAGTAACGGGTCAAGCTATTCGTGTGAACGAGAAGGGCGAAGATGTCGTTATTCCTGGGCTGTTCGCAGTAGGTGAAATTGCTTGTGTATCTGTTCATGGTGCAAACCGCTTAGGTGGTAACTCACTATTAGACCTCGTTGTATTTGGTCGTTCAGCAGGGGTTCACTTAAAAGAGTCACTGATGGAACAAGGTACAATGCGTGATGCGAGCGATTCTGATGTTGAAGCCGCATTAACTCGCTTAAATCGCTGGGAAAACAACCGTTCTGGTGAAGATCCTGTTGAAATCCGTAAAGCACTGCAATCTTGTATGCAACATAACTTCTCGGTATTCCGTGAAGGTGATGCTATGGCAAAAGGCTTAGAAGAACTGAAAGTGATTCGTGAGCGCTTACAAAATGCACGACTGGATGATAATTCAAGTGAGTTTAATACACAGCGTATTGAATGCTTAGAATTAGATAACCTGATGGAAACTGCTTATGCCACTGCGGTATCTGCAAACTTCCGTACAGAAAGCCGTGGCGCTCATAGCCGTTTCGATTTTCCAGAACGTGATGATGCGAACTGGTTATGCCATACATTATATCAATCGCAAACCGAAACAATGACACGACGTGAAGTCAATATGCAGCCAAAACTGCGTGAAGCTTTCCCACCAAAAGTGCGTACATATTAATTAGCGGTGTTATTGAAGTTGCGGAGACTTAAATATGAAACTTGAATTTTCGATTTATCGTTATAATCCCGACGTTGATAATGCGCCGCATATGCAAGATTACACCCTCGAAGTTCCTGAAGGGCGTGACATGATGCTGTTGGATGCATTAATTCAACTAAAGGAAAAAGATCCTACCTTATCGTTCCGTCGTTCTTGTCGTGAAGGTGTTTGCGGCTCTGATGGCGTGAACATGAATGGTAAAAATGGTTTGGCTTGTATCACACCTATTTCATCTTTACAGAAAGGAAGTAAGAAAATTGTGATCAGACCGTTACCCGGTTTACCAGTAATTCGTGATTTAATAGTGGATATGACTCAGTTCTATACACAGTATGAGAAAATTCGTCCGTATTTAATTAATAATGGCAAAAATCCTCCTGCTCGTGAGAACCTACAGTCACCAGAACAACGTGAAAAGCTTGATGGACTTTATGATTGTATCCTTTGTGCTTGTTGTTCAACCTCTTGCCCGTCATTCTGGTGGAATCCAGATAAGTTTATCGGGCCTGCTGGATTGTTAGCGGCTTATCGTTTCTTGATTGATAGTCGTGATACAGAAACTGAATCTCGTCTTGATGATCTTAACGATGCATTCAGTGTATTCCGCTGTCATGGCATTATGAACTGTGTCAGCGTATGTCCTAAAGGGCTTAATCCGACAAAAGCGATTGGTCATATTAAGTCAATGTTGTTAAAACGTAGTGCATAAAATAATAACCGCCCTAAAATAGTTAGGGCGGTTAATGGAAAAACTAAGTTAGACGTTTGCGGTAAAAATAGTAAGGCGCCTTTAAACACTGTAGACAGTGCTTAAAGGTTCCTTGAGAGCTAAAGCTCCATATTTAAAGAACCTGCGAGATAGCGGGTCATAAGAGAACCTTGCAATCGACACCGTTTAATCACGGTATTAGTTATCCACGGCGAACTAAAGCTGTATAGCTTAAGGGATCATAATGCAGAACGGCGCAATGAAGGACTGGCTAGAATCAACTTTTCTAGCAGGAGAGAATCAGTCTTACATAGAAGATATCTATGAAGATTACCTAACTGACCCAAACTCTGTTGACGAAAGTTGGAGAGAGATTTTTCAACAACTGCCCGCAAGTCAAGGCATAGAACAGTCGCATTCTCAAACCCGCGACTACTTCAGACGCCTCGCAAAAGAATCCACTCGATATCATACCTCGGTAAGCGATCCGGCAATGGACTCAAAACAAGTTAAAGTTTTGCAGCTCATTAATGCCTTCCGTTTTCGTGGTCACCAAAATGCTAATCTCGACCCACTTGGTTTATGGAAACAAGAATCTGTTCCAGATTTAGATCCTGCTTTCCATAATCTAACTAAAGAAGACTTTGAAGAAACCTTTAACGTCGGTTCTTTTGCTATCGGCAAAGAAACGATGAAACTAGGTGATTTATATGAAGCACTGAAACGCATTTACTGTGGTTCAATCGGTGCTGAATATATGCACATCACTAACACTGAAGAAAAACGCTGGATCCAACAACGTCTAGAATCAGTGAATGTTGCAGACCAATTCACTAAAGAAGAAAAGTTACGCTTCCTGACAGAGCTAACGGCAGCCGAAGGTTTAGAGCGCTATTTAGGTGCAAAATTCCCAGGTGCAAAACGCTTCTCTTTAGAAGGTGGTGATGCATTAGTTCCGATGTTAAAAGATTTAATTCGCCATGCAGGTAAACAAGACACTCGTGAAGTGGTTCTTGGTATGGCGCACCGCGGACGTTTAAACGTTCTGGTTAATATCCTAGGTAAAAAACCGGCTGATTTATTTGATGAATTTGCGGGTATTCATAAAGAGCATTTGGGAACGGGTGACGTTAAATATCACCAAGGTTTCTCATCTGATTTTGCAACTGAAGGCGCTCAAGTTCACCTTGCATTAGCCTTTAACCCGTCTCACCTAGAGATTGTTAGCCCAGTTGTTATCGGTTCTGTTCGCGCTCGTCGTGATCGTTTAGATGAAGCGCGTAGCAATATGGTGCTTCCTATCACTATTCATGGTGATGCGGCTGTGACTGGTCAAGGTGTTGTGCAAGAAACGCTGAACATGTCTCAAGCGCGTGGCTATGAAGTTGGCGGTACAGTTCGTATTGTTATCAATAACCAAGTTGGTTTTACGACTTCAAATCCAAAAGATGCCCGTTCAACGCAATACTGTACTGATGTTGTGAAAATGGTTCAGGCACCAATTTTCCACGTTAATGCAGATGATCCTGAAGCGGTCGCTTTTGTAACTCGCTTGGCATTGGATTTCCGTAATACCTTTAAACGCGATGTGATGATTGATCTCGTTTGTTACCGTCGTCATGGTCACAACGAAGCGGATGAGCCAAATGCGACTCAGCCTCTGATGTATCAAAAAATCAAAAAACATCCAACTCCACGTAAAATTTATGCCGATAAACTGGTTGCCCAATCACTGCTTGATGCCAATGATGTGACTGAACTAGTGAATCTCTATCGTGATGCGCTGGATCGTGGTGATTGTGTTGTTGAAGAATACCGCCCAATGGGTCTGCATTCTTACACATGGGAACCGTATTTAAATCACGAATGGAATGAAGAGTATCCACATAAAGTAGAGAAAACGCGTTTACAAGATTTAGCGCGTCGTGTGAGTACCGTTCCTTCAGAAATCGTGATGCAATCTCGTGTTGAGAAAATTTATGCTGACCGTGCCGTTATGGCTGAAGGTGAGAAACTACTCGATTGGGGTGCCGCAGAAACATTAGCGTATGCGACTTTAGTTGACCAAGGTATCACCATTCGTCTTTCTGGTGAAGATGCGGGACGTGGTACATTCTTCCATCGTCATGCCGTTATTCATAACCAAACGAATGGCTCTGTTTATGTGCCATTAGCCAATGTTCATAATGCTCAAGGACAATTTAATGTCTGGGATTCTGTATTAACAGAAGAAGCAGTACTTGCATTTGAATATGGTTATGCCACAACAGAACCTCGTGGATTAACGATTTGGGAAGCACAATTTGGTGACTTCGCAAACGTTGCTCAAGTGGTTATCGACCAATTTATTAGCTCTGGTGAGCAAAAATGGGGTCGTATGTGTGGTTTAGTCATGTTGTTACCACACGGTTATGAAGGCCAAGGCCCAGAGCACTCATCTGCACGTTTAGAACGTTATCTGCAACTGTGTGCAGAACAAAATATGCAGGTTTGTGTGCCATCAACTCCGGCTCAGGTTTATCATATGCTACGTCGCCAAGCGTTACGTGGTATGCGTCGCCCACTTATCGTAATGTCACCAAAATCACTGTTACGTCATCCATTAGCGGTTTCTGCGTTGGATGAATTAGCAAATGGTAAATTCTTACCTGTCATTGGTGAAATGGATGATTTAAAACCTGCTGATGTGAAACGTGTTGTGATGTGTTCCGGTAAGGTTTACTACGATTTATTAGAACAACGTCGTGCTAATGAGCAAAACAACGTTGCCATTATTCGTATTGAACAACTGTATCCATTCCCACACGAAGATATTGCGCAAATTCTCGCACCTTATGCTCATGTAAAAGAGTTTATTTGGTGTCAAGAAGAGCCTCTGAATCAAGGTGCTTGGTACTGTAGTCAGCATAACTTCCGTGATGCTATTCCTACAGGCGCAACATTACGTTATGCAGGACGTCCTGCATCAGCCTCTCCAGCAGTTGGTTATACCTCTGTTCATCAGGAGCAACAAAAAGCTCTGGTTGAAGATGCACTGAAAGTTGAATAAATAAGGATAGAAAATGAGTAGTGTAGATATTCTAGTACCGGATCTCCCTGAATCAGTTGCTGACGCATCGGTCGCAACTTGGCATAAAAAACCTGGTGATAGCATTCAACGCGATGAAGTGCTGGTTGAAATCGAAACAGATAAAGTTGTTTTAGAAGTACCTGCAAGTGAAGCAGGTGTTTTAGAAAGCATTCTTGAAGAAGAAGGCGCTACCGTTGGCTCACGCCAATTACTAGGCCGTATTCGTTTAGGTGATAGCACTGGCATTCCTGCTGATGTGAAACCTGCTCAAGATAGCACGCCAGCACAGCGTCAAAGTGCTGATATTGCTGAAAAAGGCAATAATGATGCTTTAAGTCCAACAGCGCGTCGCTTAGTGGCTGAACACGATATTAACCCTGCTGATGTGAAAGGTAGTGGTGTAGGTGGACGTTTAACTCGCCAAGATATCGAAGGTCATGTTGCGAATAAATCAACTTCACAACCAGTAGCAGAAGCTCCTCAAGCACTGTTATCTCACCGTAGCGAAAAACGTGTACCAATGACGCGTTTACGTAAACGTGTAGCAGAGCGCTTATTAGAAGCGAAAAACACCACTGCAATGTTGACAACGTTTAACGAAATCAACATGCAACCAATCAAAGATCTACGCGCTCAATATGGTGAAGCATTCGAAAAACGCCACGGTGTACGTTTAGGCTTTATGTCTTTCTATATTAAAGCGGTTGTTGAAGCACTGAAACGCTATCCAGAAGTTAATGCTTCTATCGATGGTACTGATGTGGTTTATCACAACTACTTCGATATCAGTATTGCAGTATCAACACCGCGTGGTCTGGTAACACCAGTATTACGTGATGCGGATGCAATGAGCATGGCGGATATTGAGAAAAACATCAAAGCGTTAGCGGTAAAAGGTCGTGACGGTAAGTTAACTGTTGAAGACTTAACAGGTGGTAACTTCACTATCACAAATGGCGGTGTTTTCGGTTCATTAATGTCAACTCCTATTATCAACCCACCACAAAGTGCCATTTTAGGGATGCATGCAATTAAAGATCGCCCAATGGCAGTAGATGGTCAGGTTGTTATTTTACCAATGATGTATCTGGCTCTGTCTTATGACCACCGTTTAATTGATGGTCGTGAGTCTGTCGGTTTCTTAGTAACCGTTAAAGAGATGCTAGAAGATCCAGCTCGTTTATTACTGGATGTTTAGGTAATAAATATCGCTTTTAGGCAGGAGATGCTCCTCCTGCCTACTTAGCATCAAACACTAGCATCAAAGAAGTACAGTGTGTTCGTGAAGTCAGATTTCTCTGGCTTATAGTCAAAAAAATAAGAAAGCCCGACTTTCAACAAGATTATGGATAGAACATCATGAATTTACACGAGTATCAGGCAAAACAGCTTTTCACACGGTATGGATTACCAGCACCTGCTGGTTTCGCCTGCACCACACCGCGCGAGGCAGAAGAAGCTGCATCAAAAATCGGTCATGGCCCTTGGGTTGTGAAATGTCAGGTTCACGCGGGTGGACGTGGTAAAGCTGGCGGCGTAAAAGTCGTTAAATCGAAAGAAGAGATCCGCGCATTTGCTGAACAATGGTTAGGCAAACGTTTAGTTACTTATCAGACAGACGCTAATGGTCAACCTGTTACACAGATTTTAGTTGAAGCTGCAACTGATATCGCTAAAGAGCTTTATCTTGGTGCGGTTGTTGACCGTGGTACCCGTCGCGTTGTCTTTATGGCCTCCACAGAAGGCGGCGTTGAAATTGAGAAAGTGGCAGAAGAAACGCCAGAACTTATTCATCGCGCAATTATTGATCCACTGACAGGTCCTATGCCTTATCAGGGAAGAGAATTAGCATTTAAACTGGGTTTAAAAGGCAAGCAAGTTAGCCAATTTGCTAAAATCTTTATGGGATTAGCCACTATTTTCTTAGAGCGTGATCTTGCTTTAATCGAAATTAACCCACTGGTTATTACTAAAGAAGACGATCTGATTTGTCTTGATGGTAAATTAGGCGTAGATAGCAACGCGTTATATCGTCAACCAGAAATGCGTGAAATGCACGATCCATCACAAGAAGATCCTCGTGAAGCACAAGCTGCACAATGGGAACTGAACTACGTTGCATTAGATGGCAACATTGGTTGTATGGTTAATGGTGCAGGTTTAGCGATGGGAACAATGGATATCGTTAAACTTCACGGTGGCGAGCCTGCAAACTTCCTTGATGTCGGTGGTGGTGCAACAAAAGAGCGCGTAACTGAAGCATTTAAGATTATTTTGTCAGATGAAAATGTCAGTGCTGTATTAGTCAACATTTTCGGCGGTATTGTTCGTTGTGACTTAATCGCAGACGGTATTATTGGCGCAGTTGAAGAAGTTGGCGTTAATGTTCCTGTGGTTGTTCGTCTTGAAGGAAACAATGCAGAGTTAGGCAC
>JAEYFY010000099.1 GCA_023454395.1 Pseudomonadota bacterium | reverse complement strand
ATTGAAAGAGACAAAATCACCCTAACCGCCTTGTGGTTCAAATATACAGCAGGAAGCGCTGTTTTTATGAAAGGTATTACGGATGAAATTATTAGTGCCTAAACAATTTGGCAAACTAGGTAGACGCCTGTATATGGCGTTTATCTTTAGTTCTTTACTCACCTTATTGATTGGTGTGGTTATCTTTTTTATGTGGGGAAAACTGGCGACACAAATTAATGCGTCAGTGGGAGAGTCTCTGCCGATGTTAACCACCAGCTATACCATGGAACGTTATAGCACCAATTTACAAATGCTATTAAAAGAGCGAGAGCAAACACAGAGAAAATCGATTTCAGAGCAACAACAGCAGGAAATTCATCAGTTATTAGATAATTTGCGTGAGTTTCCTATTGAGCAAAAGCCACAGCGTGATTTTTATACTCAACTTGTTGATGAGCTATCGGCGCTTATTAATCAACAAGATGTGTTACTGGATAAACGACGTGAATTAGAAAACCGCCTTGCCCAATTATTAGGGCAATTGGCGTGGATGCATGACGCTGTTGGTGAAGACATTAAACCGCTACTGAATGAAATTGAGTGGCATGTCAGCCAAATGCTCAATGAAAAAAATGTACAGGAAAACAGCCTACAACTCCTATTGGAATCAACGCTGTTACAAGAGTTGTTTACGACAGAAAATGAGTTAATCAGCTTAGTTGAAGAGATTGCTCACCAACGTTATAGCCGTGATATTGATGTCGCTTTCCATTATATCAGCGTCAAAATCGATGAAATAATTGCTTTAAATCAGAAACTAAAAAGCTATCCATCGACTATTGCTCATCGCCAAGTATTACAAGAGATTATTGCGATCACCCGTTATGACGGTGATATTTATCAAACACTGATTGATGATGTAGATAACGAGAAAAAGCTCAAAGCATTAACCCCTGAACTCAATGAAAAATTATCACAATTTGATAATGCCGTAAGAGGCAATGTTTTTGCTACCAGTGAAGCGCTAAATAAGCTTAATGATAATACCCGTAAGCTAATGGCAACGGGGAAAATTGTTATTGTTGTCATCATTATTGCATCACTCTTGCTGAGTATTATTGTGATGAAAATCTTGATTGATAGACGACTTATTGCAAGATTGAATAAACTCAGTGATGACTTAGCGCATGTTGCCAAAGGTCATTTAACCGAGCCTGTACTGATTGAAGGGCAAGATGAGATTGGTCTGTTAAGTCGGCGACTTCGCCGATTTTGGCGTCAAATGAAAGAAGTTGAAACCAGCAATGCGTTAAATCTTATTAATAACACCGATGCAAGCTTAATTACTTGTCACCACGATGGCAGAATGGAAACCGTTAATCCAAGTGCGGCAATGTTATTAGGAACAGGAAAAGAGCAGAGTAATAAGCCACTTTGGTTACTGTTTAGTGGTGAAGCGAGCACCATGCTGAAAGCGCAATTTAGCTCAACCAGTCAGCTTTATCGCTTCGGGCAAAGTGAATGTACCATTCGAATGGTAAAAGAAGGCGAGCCGCATTTTTTACAATTTAATATTCGAGAATATCCGCATAAAGACGAACACAAATATATTGTGACTATCACGGATATTACGCGCCAAGAGCTAAGCCGATTAGAGCTTCAACGGATGGTGGCATTAAAAACACAAGATTTACAGGATAAAAACCAGCAATTAAATGAAGAGATATTGCGTCGCGAACAGGCACAGAAACATTTAATTCAGACACAAGAAGAGTTAGTACAAGCCGCTAAAATGGCGGTTGTAGGGCAGGCGATGACAAGCCTTGCACATGAGCTTAATCAGCCACTCTCTGCAATCAATACCTATCTATACAGTGCAAAACTGACTATGCAGATGGGCAAATATGATCAATTACCTGATTCTATCGAACGTATTGAAAAGCTGTGTGCGCGAATGAATCGAATAATCACGGCATTACGTAATTTCTCACGTAAATCTTCGTCTGAAATTAGCTTTGTTTCAGCGCCATTAAAGGAGCTAGTAGATAGCGCGATGGTGCTGGTGGAGTCCCGCTCTAAACGAGAGCAGTGCATTATTACCAATAATATTCCTGATGAATTAACCATTTGTGCAGACCCGACACAAATTGAACAAGTCTTGGTCAACTTGTTTGTTAATGCAATGGATGCCATTGCGGGTGTTGGTGAAAGCCAAATCACAATTGATCTTTTATCTGTTGATCCTAAACGAAAATTAGTGGCGATTGCCGACAGTGGAAAAGGATTCAATTCAGACGTTTTACCAAAACTATTTACCCCATTTACAACCACAAAAGATGTGGGGCTTGGGTTAGGGTTATCCATTTGCCGTTCAATTATGCAACGGTTTGGTTATGAAATTTACTTGGCCTCTACATTAAACGGTGGCGCCATGGTTGTTTTGGAGTTTACAGATGACACAATCACACATGCCTGATATCGACGTTTTATTAATTGATGACGATGAAGATATTCTTGAATCTTATCGTCATTTACTCAATCTTGCGGGAATGGTTGCTAGAGTAACCGACTCACCAGAAAAAGCACTAAGCCTGTTAACACCAGAATGGCAGGGGGCTGTTGTGCTTGATATTTATATGCCAGCAATGAATGGCATGGAAGTATTAGAGCGGATTAAACACATTGACTCTCGTATTCCGGTTATCATGATCACTGGGCATGGCGATATACCGTTAGCCGTAGAAGCGGTAAAAAAAGGGGCTTATGATTTTATTGAAAAACCGATTAATCCACCTGTTTTTCTAGAGTTAGTGGCAAAGGCACACAAAGAGCGTCAATCTATTCTTTCTCTTAGAAATGCGGTAATAAGTACTACACAAGAGCGATTAGTGGGAGACAGTGCGCAAATCACTGCAATTAGAGAACAAGTACAACAAATCGCTGATATAGATAAAGATTTAATGATAGAAGGTGAGATGGGAACAGGGCGACATCTTCTTGCGCAACTATTGCATGAATTAAGCCCGCATAATGATAAAGCTATTCAAACCGTCGATTGCCAAAATTTAGCGGATATTAAGCAAGTTATTGCCCAAATTGAAGCAGATGAAGTCGGAACACTGATTTTACGGTCCCCTTATGATTTGTCATCAGAAGCACAACGCTGGTTAAGTTCTTATCTGCTAGATATGGAGCGTCAAGGAAAGCGCCATTTTAGAACAATTGCGATTTTAGAAAATAATACTCAGCAACTGGTAACAGAAGGGCGATTGATCCCCGAATTCTATTACTATTTTTCACAAATCACTTTTTCACTGCCTCCGTTAAGTGCTAGACGCCCAGATATTATTCCGTTATTTAGAGCTTTCTTACGACAAAGCGCACAGCGACTCGGTATTGCAGTACCCAAGATTGATCGTAATTATCTCGATATTTTAAAACGTTACGATTGGCCGGGTAATATTCGTGAGTTACGAAATGTTGCTGAATTATATGCGGTAGGCATTGTGAAAATGGTTGATAGTGAACAACATCGAGCCATTATTCCACCTGAAGGTCCTTTGGATAATCTTGTGGATGAGTATGAACGTCGATTAATTGAAGATGCGTTATATTTATTTGCGGGACGTGTGAGTGATGTGGCGGATTATTTGGGCATTCCACGTAAGAAGCTGTATTTACGAATGAAAAAACATGATCTCGATAAAGATAGCTATAAACCAAAAGTGTGATTTATCCGCTATTTAATAACAAAGAAGCGCCATACAGGCGCTCTTTCAGCGTTTTCTTTTGTTGCTATTATTCTTAAAATTGTATTAAGAGTTAAATATAAAAAATAAAGTGTCTTTATTTGACTGTCATAATGGTATTTTTGATATAGCGTTTGATTTTTTATTTTTTATAAAATAGCTAAAATAAAATAACAAAGTAAAAAAAATAGTTACTAAATATTATTATCTCTCTTATTGTGAATATTATTTTTTATTTATGTTAAAAGGGATTTTATTCTATAATTGACTATATTAAAAAGAGTGCTCATTAAAAGAGTCTCATATTTATTTTGTCTCTATAATTTATTTTTAGTCATTATTAATAATTAATTAATGATATTGAAATATATCGTCATAATTAGATTGTCTAATTTTTAATTAAATAAGGGAATATAATTTAATTCCTCAATTAAGATGAATCCTAAGTGTTATTGTATATATATTGAGTTTATCGTTTCAGCAAAAATCAATGCACTAAAAAATTATCACTTTACGTTATAAAAATCTAATATAATCTGTTTATTTGGTTTTTTTATTTAATTTACTTAATATAAGTGTTAATGGTGGTACCTTTCTTCTTTACTAAGTAATAATATCTAATCCATGTATCATTTTAGTTTAAAATACTTTAATTGCTCATTTAAAGAATTGTTTCAATTGATAACTATCCTCCAGTTTTACTAATAATATCCTTTTCTGACTTTTGACTTAATTTACACCTTTTGCGAGTATTTCATTGCAAAATAAGTAAAGAAACATAATTTAAATCTGTTTTTTTGCTTTAAATTTTGACTCTTACTTTCTGATCAAAGTTTATTACTTATTTATATGTCTAATTAAGATGTTTTTATTAATTAAGGAACTTAATTTCTAAAATATTTAAAAGTGACGTTTAAAAAAGTTAATGCGATTAATTTATTCCATAAATTAATTTTAATATGAATGCACAAAGGACGCATTCGTAGGATATCCCCTATCTTGGTTTTATAAATCAATATCAATGGATCTGTGAATTTTAAATTGTAGAAAGGCGGTGAGGTTTTATTACCTATCGCTTATTTAGTCAGAAACCAAGAAATATCAATATCTTTATGTGTATAAAGGAAATGTTATGAAATTTACTAAATTAGCTTTAGGTGTTGCGTTATCTTTAGTTGTTGCTGCTCCAAGCTTTGCAGCAGATCCAGCGGAAAGCCGTGAAGGTAAAGTACGTTTTACGGGCTTTATCAATGATGTTCCATGTTCAATCGATGATAAAAGTTTAGATCAAACTGTTAAGTTTGGTGAAATCGCATTACATGAACTGACCAGCAATAAATTCCGTTCAGATAGCGAAAACTTCGATATTATCCTGAAAAACTGCTCAACTGAAACTTACAAAACTGCAAAAGTATCATTCACTGGTGCAACGGTAAGTGGTTTTGACGGTTATACCGGCGAATTACTGGGCTTAGGTGGCAAAGTACAAAACGCAGGTATCGTTATCACTGACCGTGGTAATAATCCAATTACTTTTGGCCAAGGCTTCCCAGTAGCAGGTCACGCTTTAAATAATGGCGATGGCTCTGTCACCACTCTGCAATTCTCAGCTTATGTGAAAGGTAATGAAGCAGATGATAAGAAAGCAACAACAGGTTCTTTCGACACAGTAGCTAACTTCAAAGTTATTTACGAATAATTGTTGTTTTTTTATTTAATAAGATGTGTGGCGTCTAGACGCCATGCATCTCATCAAGATTATCTTCTGTTAATAATGCTGAGGATGGCATAGCAAAATGAAAAGCATGAAAATAAATACGATCACAAAAGTAATGCTTTTATTCTTTGTTCCTTTTTCGTTGCCTATTTTTGCAGAAGAAGCCGTCGATTTTAATACCGATTTCTTAACAGATAAGGGTATTGAAAATACCGATTTTACTAAATTCTCTTACGCAAACTATATTCAGCCGGGCACTCATTTACTGGCGACCGACGTTAATAAACAAAGAGTAAGAAATGAAGAACCTACTTTATTTTTTGCCCCAGATTACAACGCAGAATTATCTATTCCTTGTATCACCCCAGAGGTTTATCCCCTTTTAGGCTTAAAATCTGAATGGGAAAAAAAAGTCACCTGGCTAACAACAAATAATACCCAGTGCCTTGATTTTCGTTCAGTGCCAAATATGAATGCTGTGGGTGATCTCTACACCGGTATTTTAAATGTTAGTATTCCTCAGGCCTTTATGGAATATCAAGATCCTAGTTGGGACCCCCCGTCACGTTGGGATGATGGTATTGTAGGATTCTTTCTTGATTACAATATGAGTAATCGTCTTATTCGATATGAAAACAACGGCAAAGGAACTGAAACCGGAACCAATATTAATGGTGTAATGGGCATTAATATGGGAGCTTGGCGTTTTCGTTCAGATTGGCAAGCCTCAGGCGGTAATTTAAATAGCAGCGATAAATCATGGCGTTGGAACCAGCTTTATCTTTTTCGTGCCATTCGCTCTTTAGGTGCAAAATTAACGTTAGGTGAACAATATCTCTCATCAGAGCTTTTTGATAGCTTCCGTTATCTTGGTGCTTCATTAGAGAGTGATAACGCAATGATCCCACCGCGTTTACAGGGTTATGCGCCTGAAATTGCGGGGGTTGCAAGAACTAATGCCACGGTTATTGTGCGTCAAGATGGCCGTATTGTTTATCAAAATGAAGTCAGCCCTGGGCCGTTTCGAATTCAAGACGTCAATACATTTGGGGGCGGTACTTTAGATGTTGCTATTGAAGAGCAAGATGGTTCTGTTCAAACATTTAAAGTAGAAACGTCACGTTTAGGAACACTAACAAGACCGGGGCAGTTTTTATATAAGTTGGTCATGGGTAAGCCAACTAAAAATGAACATGACACTGAAGGCCCTGCATTTTCATTAGGCTCTTTCTCATGGGGGGCTGCGAATAACACCACAATTTATGGCGGGTTATTAGCCTCAACAGAATATCAAAATATTGCGTTAGGTTTAGGGCAAGACTTAGCTCCATTTGGGGTGCTTTCCTTTAATATTTCAGCTTCACGCGCTGAGATGGGCAGTAACTTTGATGATAAAACGCTATCAGGAACGTCTTATAACGTTACTTATTCAAAGCAATTCGATGAAATAAATAGTCAGATTACCTTTGCGGGCTATCGCTTCTCTCAACGTGACTATTTAAGTATGACTCAGTTTTTAGATGGTCGTTATCGTGGGCTTCATATCGACAGTGGTAAAGAGCTTTATACAGCCATCTTTGGTACGGCTTTTCCTGATTACAATATCAATACGTATTTAAACTATTCTCGCCAAACCTATTGGAATCGACCTTCAACTGATAACTACAGTTTTACGGTTTCCAGCTATTTTGATTGGGCTAGTTTTAAAAATCTATCTATTAACTTATCTGCTTATAAAGTGGAATCAAGCCATAACAATGACGAAGGTGTTTATGTGTCATTGGGTGTACCGCTAGAGCGTAATGACGCCAATATTAGTTATTCGGGATCGTTTAATCGTCATAATACTAGCAATACCGTTAACTATTATGAGCGGCTGAATGAAAGAAGTACCTATAACTTATCTGCGGGTACTTGGGATAGCGATAAAGTTAATCTTTCAGGTTTCTATAATTATGACGGTAATTTAACAAAACTGACGACAAGTGGAACTTATACCCAAAATAACCAAAGTGCATTATCGATCCAATTAATGGGGGGAATAACACTTACTCCAGAAGGTGGTGCATTCCACCGAGTCACTTCAATGGGAAATTCACGCATATTGGTTGATACCAATAATGTTCAAGACATTCCGATTAAAACAGGTTTAACGCCAATCGAAACCAACCGACATGGCAAAGCAGTTTTAATGGGGGTGCAAAACTACTCTCGTAGCAATATCACCATCGATATTAATAATCTTCCGGAAAAAGCGGATGCCGTTCAATCGTCACAATATGCCACCTTAACCGAAGGGGCGATTGGTTATCGTAAATTCCATGTGATTGAAGGTGAGAAAGTGTTAGCGGTGATCACGATGGCTGATAAGAAACATCCTCCTTTTGGTGCCAGTGTTTATAACAAAGATAAATTAGAAGTTGGCATTATTTCAGATGACGGTTTTGTTTATTTATCCGGTGTAAAAGCGGGTGAAACTTTAGATCTTGTTTGGAATGGTGAAACTTGCCAATTCCAATTACCTCAGGTGCTAGAAAATAATTTAAGCAACATGTTGTTGCTTCCTTGTAAGTAATTAAATTTAAGTCAACGGTGAATGAAATGAAATATATCAACATAAGAACATTAAGCGCTATCGTTACACTTTGCCTTTTTTCTCAATCCGCTTATTCCGCTATCGCCTTAGATAGAACGCGTGTTTTATATAATGAAGGTGAGCGCTCAGTCAGTATGGTTTTAGAAAATGAAAATGAATCTAAACCTTATTTAGCACAATCTTGGCTTGAGAATAGCAAAGATGAAAAAATTAATTCTCCTTTTGTGGTAACACCGCCAGTTCAACGTATAGAAGCGGGTAACAAAAGCCAAATTAAAATTCAGGCATTACCAGCAACCAATATGTTGCCTACAGACAGAGAAAGTATTTATTACCTTAATGTTCGTGAAATTCCTCCCCGTAGTGATTCTCCCAATGTGTTGCAAATTGCATTGCAGACAAAAATTAAAGTGTTTTATCGACCAAAAAGCATTGTTGCACCTAGCCGTTTAGAGGCTAATCCAATGGAAAAAGACATTGTGATTGAAAAACAGGGGAATCATTACAATGTAAAAAACCCTTCACCTTATTATCTGACTATCACCAAAGTGAGAAAAAATAATACGGAGGTTAATGGTTTTGAAGCCGTGATGATTGAGCCGTTTGGGCAACGTCCATTAGGGGCAAAAGTGGGTGATTTAGGTGCGGCACCCTCCATTGAATACCTCAATGATTTCGGTGGATTAGTTGAATTAACATTCCAGTGTCGCGGAGATATTTGTTCAGCAAATATCAAAGATAAGAAGGCGTAATATTATGCTTATATTCCGAGGTGTAATACTTTTTCTTTGTATGAGTTTTCTCGCTCCTTCTGTATGGGCTGTTTCTGGTTTTTTAAGATTGACAGTGAGCGGGAGTGTGGAGTCACGTCCTTGTAAGGTTAACGATGGTAAACCTATCGAAGTGAATTTTAATGATGTGATGACCACAAGAATAGAAAACGAAAACTATAAACAAAAAATGGATTACACCTTGGATTGTAAAACAACGGGTGATCCAAGTATGTCATTGAAATTTACGGGCGACGGTGCTGGATTTGATACGCGTTATTTAAAAACAAGCGTGACAGATTTAGGCGTGTTATTTAAAACCGCTGATACCAATGTTTATATGACAGAACCGTTTAAGTTTAACTATCAAACTCGACCAGAGCTTTATGCGGTACTGGTGAAAAAAAGTGGCGCCACACTACCAACCGGCTCCTTTACTGCAACTGCAACTATGCAGGTTTATTACAACTAACAGAGGAATAAACAACATGCGTTATTATCCATTCCTCATTATGTTATTTTTATTTTCTGTATTTTCTTCACCCAGTTTGGCAAAAGATAATGAAACACAAGTACTGATTAAAGGTAATTTATTAACGCCACCTCCTTGCAAAGTGAATGACGGTAATATGATTGAGGTGAATTTTGGTCCTGTGGCGATAAAAACGATTAAAGGCTATGACCAAAAAAGAGAAATTAATTACCAAATTACTTGTGAAGAAAATTTAAATAACTGGAATATGTATTTATCGATTGATGGTAATAAAAGTAGCTTCGATCCTAATGGGCTGAGAACCAATATTAATGAATTAACCGTAAAATTTATGATGGGTGATTCCATTATTGATTTAAATAAAAAATATTCGGTTAATTTGAATAACCCTGAAAAAATTTGGGCCGTATTGGTGAAAAAAGAAAATAGTGAACTGGCACCGGGTAATTTTACCGCGGGTGGCACCTTGTTTGTGGAGTACCAATAATGAATAAATCAATATTATCTAGTTGTATTATTGGTAGTTGTTTATTGTTTTCATCTTCTGTCTTTGCGGCTGAAAACCTTAATATTTTTGGTTCATTAATTATCGCACCTTGCAAAGTTTTACCTGAGCACTCTCAGGTTGATGTGGTATTTGATGAAATTCGCTTGGATGATATTTATAAAAGTTATTTTGAATTCGAGAAAAAGGATTTCAAAATTATTTTATCAGAGTGCGATATTTCTATTGCCAAGCAAGTGAAAATAAAATTTGAAGGGGCAACGCATAATGAACTTGCCGGATTATTAGCATTAGACGATAGCGCTAATAATCCTGATTTAGGAATAAAAATTACGACTAAAGAGGGTATCCCTATTAAATTAGGGGATTACACGGGTTTATATAATATTCCTAATAATGGCATTTTTGAGCTTAATTTTATTGCTTATTTGCAAGCGACAGCAAAAGCGATCGCAGACAAGTCAATTAAACCGGGGCATTTTTCTGCTACTGCCGTGTTTTCTTTGAAATATGAGTAAAAGATAATGAAAAAAATACAGCAAATTTTAAAGTTATTAATTGTACTATGCAGTTTTTCACTATTTAGCGTACAAGCGGGTTATTTTACTTATATTACTAAATCCGGTCCCTCTCCAGAAATTAAAGGGAATATTCGTTATGACTATGTATTGGAATATTGGACAGAAATAGGATTTACGCCAAACCCTTGTAAAAGTTTAGGTTTGAGTGGTCGGTGTTATATTCAATTAAATCACTTCCACTCAAAACCTAATAAGGGAGGAACGGGTACGGAGCATCGGGCAAGATGGCGGTGCGATGTCGATTTACAACATTTAAGCTCTATGGCTGAAATACGCGATGTGGCTGTTAACCAATGCGGGCTGACTTTCCCTTATGTGAATTATAGTACCCATGCTGGATCTGTTACTGTTGATGAATGTATTGCTTTTTTTATGACGAGTAGCCCAACGGGAGGAAGCGGAAGAATGGTTCCGGGGGGCGTATGTGGTATTGCTCCACCGCCTGAAGGTAAGTGTGCATTTATTTCTAATAATCTTACTATTTCACATGGTGTACTTGATGTGACACAAGTTAATGGTAATGAGGTGGAAGAACAATTTGCGCTCACTTGTAATGAAACTATGCCAGTAAAAATTACCAGTTCGATGGAAGATCATTATTTAAACTTAAAACCAGATGGCAGCATCCGTTCTTTTTTAACGTTAAATGGTTCACCTGCATCAATTGGTACACAAGTTAACGCAATCAAGAATGAATACACCTATGTGAGAGTATTATCAAAACTTCAAGCTAATGGCACTCCGTCATTAGGTAACTTTAGTGGTACTACGACATTGGTATTATCAATACCTTAATAAAATTAGAAGAGTCAATAATGACCTAGATTGATAGCGTTTTTCGTTGACTTACCCGCACATTATTGTGCGGGTTTTTTTTATGCGGTTAATTTGAAAAGAGGTTTATAGCATTACTGGTTCAATAACTAATTCGCCCTTATTCGTATCTAATTTTAACTTTTGGGAGTCAGTGACTTTTAATAGCGTAGATCCTAAATTGACTAACATAGGTAAGCGCATTTCAGCCGCGATAATGGCGCTATGAGAACGACTATCACCGTTTGCTAAAGCAATACCGACCAATTGACTATCAACTAATTGAATTAATGTGGAAGGAAAAAGCTCTTTTGCCACCAAAATAGCGGGTTGTGAAGGGGTAAAGCTTGGGCGAGTTTTATCTTGTAAATGATAAAGTACTTGATTACGTAGATCACGAAGATCAAGTTCACGCGCGCGTAAATAAGGATCGGTGAGTGCGCAATACACCTGCGCTCTTTCCTGCATTTCATCCGACCAACTTTGCTGGGCGCTGATCTTCTCTGCTCTGATGCGATCAATCACGCTTGTTATTAACTCATCATCATCTAACATCATGATATGGCCGTTAAAAATAGCACCAATATGCTCACCTAATTTTTGGCTAGCTTTATTGGCACTTTGTTTTAGTGCTTTTAGCGTACTCTTTATGGCAAAATTAAATTTGCCAATTTGAACATCAATATCAATCGGCTCTGATAAATTTTCAGCGGGTGATAGCTCTATTTCATGCCAAACAAAAGCGGGTGCTTTAATTTGAGATACAGGGGCCAAAAGACCTTTTAATGTTATGGTATTAGGATCAGAAGATAGCTCCTCACCAAAGCCATTTTGGGCAAGTTCAAGAAAAGCCGCAATCGCTTCATCTTCTTGTTCACCAGAGGCAATTAGCGTTATTTCATCGCCTTGACGAATTTGTATTAATGAAAGCTGATTTAAACTGAGAGGATTAATACGTCTATCCCCTTTAACTAATTGATAATCAGCCTGAAAAGAAGAAAGCACCTCAACTAACGTTGCCGCGGGTCTTACGTGTAAACCATGAGGATTACGAACTACCCAACTCGCCTCTTTACCGTGAATTTTGACAGGGGCATTAATATCACTTTTAGGTTGAACGAAATTTTCACCAAGTTGGATTTTCTTTGGATATAAAGAGTTTGAAGCTTCTTCGATCACTTTTTCTAGTGATGCCCCAGAAGAAGCCGCTACAACGGCTGCAAGAGTGCCTTCAACTAAGGGCGCTGAGCAGAGAGTGACTTTCTCAGCTAGTTCTGGATCAAGTAACTCAATTGCCGTTTCTGCACTTAAGATTGCACTGCCTAAATCCATCATCACAACAATGGACTGTGCTTGTGAAAGCGATTCTATCGCCGTCATAATTTTAACGGCATCAGTACCAATCGCATGTTCTTCATCGTTGATACCTGCGGCAACCGCAAGTTGGCAATGAGCCGGATTAAGCATCTGACTGGCAAGTTCTGCCACACCATCAGCGAGATGTTTACTATGAGAAACAATAACAATATTTATCATGGTAGACCTTTATTGGTTGCTTATATTGGTTGCTTGGTCAGTTATGCATTAATGCTATTTGCAAGGGCTTGTATCATCAGTACCACCGAAGCACTGCCGGGATCTTTATGCCCGATACTGCGCTCACCTAAGTAGCTTGCTCGTCCTTTTCGTGCTTGCATCGCAATGGTATTTTCAGCTGCTTTTTCAGCGACAACTTGTGCTTGAGCGATAGCTTCTTTGATAGAAAGGTTTTGTTCATTAGCCTGTTTTAATGACTCAACCACTGGCCACCAAACATCACACATGGTTTTGTCATTTGGTTCTGCTTTTCCTCGGCTTACAATGCCTTCTACACCTTCTGTTACCATTTCAACAAGTTGATTAAGTTCTAGGCTTTGCAATGAAGCAGTAGGTTTGGCTGCACGAATAAAGAAGGTGCCAAATAGGGGACCACTTGCTCCGCCAATATTTGAGAGCAATGTCATGCCCGTGGTTTTGAGGATAGTGCCGATATCTTGCCCTTCAAATTCAGGGAGTTTTTCCTGCACTTTTCTAAAGCCACGGTTCATATTTAAACCGTGGTCAGCATCACCAATTTCACGATCTAAATCCGTTAAATAATCACTATTTTGTTCAAACAGTAGCGCACATTGTTGTAACCAAAGAATAATTTGAGCACGAGTTAAAGCCATTTTTTTGTTCCTTTTCTTGTTATTAAAGACTTATTTCACCATTGCTGGCGTATTTACAGGGGCATCCCACAAGGTAAGTAATTCGTTATCAACTTTTAATAACGTTATTGAGATCCCTGTCATATCGAGCGAAGTGCAATAAGAACCAATTAAAGAACGTTCGATGGTTAAGCCAAATTTTTCACAGCATTGAGTTAAACGGTTATAAACACCATAAAGTTCAGATTGTGGTGTGGCACCAAGGTTATTAACTAAAACAATGACGTGGTCGCCAGATTTTAACGGCTGTTTTTCCTGAGCCTCATCAATCCAACTGCCGTTTTCACGATCCCAATTGCGGATCACTCGTTGATAGTGACCATTCTCAATTAAGGTATTAAACATGGCATCAACAGTATCGTTGAGGGACGTAAATTTACGACGGTCAATACCTGGTTCACCGTGAATACCGACACCAAACTCCATTTCATTTTCAGGTAAAGTAAAAGAAGGTTTTCCTGCGGCTGGAACGGTACAGGCTTCCAAGGCAATACCGATAGAAAAACCATTGTTATTAATGTGATGACCTAATTTAACCAGTTCATCAAGAGAGTCACCCCTTTCAGCCGCCGCACCCAGCAGTTTTTCGATTAAAACGGTATTGGCAACACCACGGCGTCCTGCGGTATATAAGCTATCTTTTACCGCCACATCATCATCAACTAATACCGTTGCGATTTTTACACCATCGTCATGAAGCAGTTCTGTCGCTGTTTCAAAGTTAAGCACATCACCGGTGTAGTTTTTCACGATCATTAAAACGCCTTCACCGCTATCAATCTCTTTGGCGCAGTCATACATTTTATCAGGTGTTGGTGACGTAAATATTTCACCGGGGCATGCACCATCAAGCATTCCTTTACCAACAAAACCTGCATGCATGGGTTCATGCCCGCTACCACCGCCAGACAACAGAGCCACTTTACCTTTTACTGGAGCATCTTTGCGCGTGACATAAAAAGAGGAGGGATGAAGTTTGATTTCAGGATGGGCTTTTGCAAAGCCTTGTAGTTGTTCAGATAACACATCATCAACTCGATTAATCAGCTTTTTCATCTTAAATGCTCCATTTGAAATTTGTGTTTAGTCTTCAAACCATAAATTAGGTTTCTGGTTTGGGGGCTGACAAATTATTTATTAAAGGATTGGCAAACACGGCATCAATAGAGGTGTTTGTTTTATTTAAAACATAAGAATTATTTTTATTTAGCTTAAAAATGAATCTACATCATTTATCTTTCTATAAGAATAGGTTAGTCAAATAACCTGCCAGAATGGGAGCAAGATCATAAAAATAAATGAAAAAGAGAGTATCTGTTCGAGATGGCTACATGCTTTGTAAAAGAGTAAGTGCTTTCTCTCGTTGCTCTGGAGAAAGATTTTTGATCACATCTAATAACAACGTATCTTTGTTTTTTGCACTTGGCATAAGGGTGTGACTAAACGTGAGGTTTAAAACAAAGGTATGCCCGCATTCAGGATCACGACAAGCGCAATAGAGATCCGATAACTCTTTGTGTTTACGATTACTTTTTTTTATAAGCGCTTTTTCGCCACATTCAGGGCAATAAATAGTTAGGACACGCATGTTATGTTTCTCTTTATTATCAGTTCTATTATGTCTTCTATATTAGCTTAAATTTGTATTATAACCAGTCTTATTATTGTTTTTTGATGTAAATAATTGTTTTAACGTGATTTAAAGACACTAAAAACAAGTTAAATTGTTTTAAATGGGCGGGTTAATTCGGTTATTGTCGGATAAGCACGCATAACCGAGGTTAACCGAACAAACTTACTAGCCTGAAATACAAACTTTGTAGATAATGGCTCCACGTTAAATCATACGGAGATAAACAACATATTGAATTTATTGTTTATTGTTTGTGTTGGTTTTCAGTGTAAGTAGAAAATAATAGACAAGGATGTCTATTACAAGTTAACAAGGAAGTGCGTAAAAATACTTTTCAGTAGTTGAGGGGGCGTGTGAAAGGATTTCGCATCGCGCTTAAGCGAAAAGTGTTAAAAGCTGATTTTTATAATAAAAAGTCGATGAAATAAATTTTGTCTCGAATGGCTAGGGAGTTAGGTCATGTTCAACACACAAGCGTTATATGCATGGATTGCACTACTGGCGTTTAGTTTGGGTTGGATTGCTCAAGGATGGCATCGAGACAATATAGCGTTGGAACAGCGGATGTTGATAACGGCAATCGAAGATCAAGCAAACATGGATGCTTGTCTTGATCTTCAACTTTTTTCTTCAGATATTTATATGAGGAATGTGTCAGAAATAAAATCAATTTTTTCTTTATTGCACCATCAATATAATCAAGAAATAGCAAAGGCAGATTTTGAAAATCATTGTATTAATACAGATTTTATTACGGTATTTAATAATACGCGATGTGAAGTGGGAAGTTCTTATTTAGGAAGCATTTCTGTTTATTAATAAGTCTTGGTAATGTGTTTTACTTTTTACTTCTGCTTTTTATTCATTTGTGTCTTTTCCTCTGGTTTGTTCTATTTTCTGAAAGATTATTCTGATGCTAAATAAAGTAAATATTCATTTTATTTTTATTAAACGCGTTGTATTTCTTCTTTTATCTTATTTGATCACCTTAACTTATTGATTTTAAAGTGTATAAATAAAATCTAAATAAAGTGTTATTATTTCTAAAATTCCAAATATAATTTTGTTTATAACTATTTAAAAAATATAAATAGTTATCTTTAGAATATATACAAAATAAAAAAGTTATTTTTTATTTAGCTAAATAAATTGAATAAATAACGTGTTATATCAATAGTTCATTAAAGATTAATCTCTATAATTTGGCTTTAAGTGACTAGACGCTAAATTTATCATTATAATAAATCATCAAAATGAACTTTAAACGCTTTATTTTTAAACGACTTATCCAAGTTGTTCCTATGCTTATTATTGTCAGTATATTGGCATTTATATTAAGCCATATTTCAGCAGGTGATATTGCTGAAATTACCTTACGTAGCAAGGGAATTATTCCAACGCCGGACAGTATTGCTGCGGTGCGAACAGAGCTTGGATTAGATAGACCTCTGTATATTCAGTACTTAAGTTGGTTGGCACACACCTTACAAGGTGATTTTGGCACATCGATTCAATCCGGTTTACCTGTCAGCCAAGAAATTATGGATAGATTTCCAGCAACGTTAAAATTAGCGTTGGTTTCCACATTATTTGCCATTATTTTATGTGTCCCTATCGCGTTAGTTTCTGTGCGTTTTAAAGATACACCGATTGATCATGGTATTCGGTTCTTAACCACGGTTGCAGCAACCTTACCTGACTTTTGTCTCGGATTATTACTACTGTATATCTTTGCAATCCAATTACACCTTGCGCCAGTGATAGCTGGCGACAGTATGCAAAATATTCTCTTACCTGCTTTAACACTGAGTGCCGGTTATGCTGCTATGTATACCCGCATTTTACGCAATAATTTAATCGAAGTGAGTTATACCGATTATATTCGAGCGGCTAGAGCAAGAGGTTTAGGCAAAACAGCGGCACTTTTTCGCCATGGTTTAAAAAATGCAGTCTTACCTTGTATAACTTTAATTGGCGTGAATTTTGGCAAGTTGTTAGGTGGGCAATTCGCTTGTGAAACTATTTTTTCATGGAATGGTATTGGTAAATTTGCCGTAGACAGTATTCGTCTTAAAGATTTACCTGTTATTCAGGGATATATCGTTGTTGTAGCGGTGACCTACATTGTTATTAATCTTTTGATAGACGTGTTGTATGTGTTTATCGATCCAAAAATAATGATGGAGTGATAACGATGCAACTGAATTTTTTTCAGCGATTTTTACAACAACGTTTAGCGATGACTGGCGTTTTGATCATTCTTTTTTTAGTTATTTTGGGTATTTTTGCGCCTTATTTAGCACCTCATGATCCTTATTTGACTAACGTTAAATTAAAACTGATGAGTGCTAGCTTTGATTATCCATTAGGAACCGATCAGTTGGGGCGTTGTGTCTTTTCTCGCTTAATTTATGGTATTCGAACTAGCCTTTCGACGGCAGTACTTGCCACCGCATTAATGCTTAGCATTGGTATTCCATTGGGAATTTTAGCGGGATATGTCGGCGGAAAAACCGATAACGTGATTATGCGTCTTGTTGATATTGCATCAACATTTCCATCCAGTTTATTGGCATTGGCTGCGATAGGGATCACCGGTCCCAGTTTAATGACTATTTTATTGGTATTTATTACGCTTTGGTGGGCGCCTTTTGCTCGTATTATTCGTGGCTCTGTCATCGCTTTAAAAGAGAAAGATTTTATTCAAGCAGCGATATCTGTTGGTTCGCCTCATCGTCGTATCATATTTCATCACATTATTCCTAATGCCATGTCATCCATTATTGTTCTCGCCACATTGCGTATTGCAGCGGTGATCACACACGTTGCAGCATTCTCATTTATCGGTTTGGGCTCACAACCACCGATTGCAGATTGGGGAGTGATGTTAAGTGATAGCCGACAATATATGACGCAATATCCGATGATGATTATCTATCCTGCTCTCGCCATTATGTTGTCCGTTTGGGCGTTAAATATGATTGGTGAAGGGTTAAATGATGTCTTACAAAATAATGCGAAAGCCTTAGATTTGAAAAAACAGGAGGAAATTTAGATGCGCTCTAAACCTGTTTTATCCGTTAAAGGATTGACGACTGTTTTTCAACAACAAAAGAGCGAATTTGTCGCGGTCAATAATATCAACCTTGAACTTTATGCTGGAAAAATAACTGCATTAATCGGTGGCTCAGGAAGTGGTAAATCAGCAACGGCACTCTCTTTAATGAATTTAATTGATAAACCTGGAAAGGTTATTTCGGGTGAAATAACGTTATTAGGCGAAGTGATTTCAAATAAAAGCGAAAGACAGTGGAGAAATATTCGTGGGCAGAAGATTGCCATGATTTTCCAAGAGCCAAGAAGTGCCTTAAATCCTACGATTAAAATAGAAAAGCATTTTGCTGAATCGCTACCTCCTTTATGGCGTAAGAAATCAAAAATAGAAAAGCGACAGCGATATAAAGATATTTTATCTCGCCTTGGGTTAAGCCATGCAGATGAGTTGCTAAATAAATATCCATTTGAGTTAAGTGGCGGTATGTGTCAGCGCATTATGGTGGGAATGGGATTGTTATCTGAAGCCCCAGTTGTCATTGCCGATGAGCCAACAGCTTCTTTAGATCTCACTACGCAAGCCGCTATTTTATATGAAATTGATCGCTTGAAATCATTAGGGATCGCTATTTTGCTGATCACTCATGATCTGGGCATTGTGGCGCAAATGGCGGATAACGTTTATGTGATGTATCAAGGTGATATTGTGAGTTCAGGAAGTGCGACTCTACTTTTTGATAAGCCTCAGCATGAATATACCCAGCGCTTATTTTCAACAATAAAGCAGGGGGAATAAGATGCCATTAGTCGAAGTAAAAAACCTTTCCAAATATTATAAAAAAAATGGTGTCGCAACCTGTGCTGTTGCCAATGCCTCATTTTGTATTTATCGAGGAGAAACACTCGGTGTTGTGGGGGAATCTGGATGTGGAAAAACCACACTTGGCAAATTATTACTAAAATTAGAACAAAGTGATGACGGTGTTATTACCTTTTCAAAGCAAGAGATCACGCATTTTAGTTTTAAACAGATGCGCCAAGTTCGTCAAAATATGCAGATGATCTTTCAAGCTAGTGCCGATTCGTTTAATCCTTATTTTACCGTAGAACAAATTATTGCTGAGCCACTTATTAATTATAAAAATATGACTCGCCAAGCGCGGCAGCAACTTATCGGTAAAATATTAGAATTAGTCGGCTTAGATAGTACTTTTTTATCAAGACATTCTGATGCGCTTTCAGGTGGGCAAAAACAACGTATTGGTATTGCAAGAGCGTTAGTGCTGGAACCTGAATTTGTGGTGTGTGATGAAATTGTATCGAGTATTGATTTTGCGTTAAAACAGCAAATTCTCACGTTAATAAATACCCTTAAAAAGACATTACAACTGACCTATCTGTTTATTTCTCATGATATTTCTGCGGTGAACTTTGTGAGTGACCGTATTATTGTGATGTATCTTGGTCATATTGTTGAAGTTATTCCTAAAATGGATAACCGTGTTCAGCATCCATATAGTCAGGCTTTATTATCTGCCGTATTACCAACGCATCCCACACAACGCACCCCTTTTAAACAACAAATCTACACCGATGCACCTAAAGTACTCACGGGATGCCCTTATTACCACCGTTGTTTAAATCGACAAGATATCTGCAAGCAACAAAACCCGCCTTTGATAGAAATTGCATCTGACCACTGGGTTGCATGCCATAAAATAATGCATTGATAACAATAAGATGGAAAGAGAAAAGAATATGTTTAAACAATTAATACACCGAACTTTATTGGTTGGTTTTCTTTCAATAACCGTATTAACGGGCTGTAATGATGAGAAACCAACAGAAAACACCACTCAAATTGAACAGAAAAAAGAAGTTGTCGTTGCAATTTATCGCGATGGTGCGATGAATATGCTTGATGCTGCCAGTTATAACGGTCCACATTTTGTCTTTAAGATGATTTATGACGGTTTAACAGAAGATGGCGGTGAAGGTAAGATTATTCCAACATTAGCAACCAGTTGGGATATTTCAAAAGACGGTAAAACCTATACTTTTAAACTGCGCGAAAATGTGAAGTTTTCAGATGGTACTCCGTTTGATGCAGATGCGGTTATTTTTAATTTAAAACGTTGGGTGAATAATCCTCGTTATAGCCAAATTACCGCTACCTTAGTGGATTCAATGGAAGCCATTGATAAACATACGGTGCGTATTACTTACAAAAATCCTTCTTATCCTATTTTAATGGAAATGACCTATCCTCGACCTGTGCGCTTTTTAAGCCCCGCTTCGTTAGGTGAAGACGGTAAAACCTTTACTAAGCCGGTTGGAACAGGACCTTGGATGTTAGAAAGCTATGAAAAAGATAAAAGCTTTACGCTAGTACCAAATCCTTACTATTGGGGTGAAAAACCAAAGTTAGATCGTATTATCTTTAAAGTTGTTCCAGACGGTCAGGCGCGTGTTTTTGCCTTACAAAGTGGTGAGGTAGATATTATTGGCGGTGATCTGATTGGTAAAATTCCAATGGGAAATATTCAGGAATTAGAACAAGATAAGCAATTTGAAACATTTACTGCTGATACCTTAAGTTCTCACTTTATTGCTTTTAACCAACGTACACCTGAGCTACAAGACAAGCGTATTCGCCAAGCGATTAATTACGCCATTGATAAAAAAAGTATTGCGGAAGATCTCTTTAATCATATTGGTAAAGAAGCGACCGGAATGTATCAGTCCGGTGTGCCTTATGCTAATGCAAAAAATAACTACACCTTAGCGGGTGATAAAGATAAAGCGCAGGCATTATTAATTGAAGCTGGATATAGCAAAAATGCTCAAGGTATTTTTGAAAAAGAGGGTAAGCCTTTAGCTTTTTCTTTCTTGTTAACAACAGATGAGTTCCCTGAATGGAAAACCCTTGCTGAATTTATTCAAGCAGAATTAGCGCAAACGGGTATACAAGTTAATTTAAAAATACTCGATCGTAATGGTTATACCCAATCCACTTTAGAATCAAAAGATTTTGATATGGCTTTAATGCGCACGGCATCAGATTCATGGATGCCTCATAGCTCTATGCTAGAGATCTACGATATCCAAGCCAATAATCAGCAAGCTAAAGCATGGTATGACGAAAATCTCTCTGCGATGATTTATAAAACCTTAGCAACATTAAACGAAGAAGATCGCCAAAAAGGTTATGACGGTATTATGACCTTTATTAGTGAAGAGGCGATCACCGCACCGGTTTATCATCCTGTCACCAACTTTGCTATTAATCCTAAGAAGGTGGCTAATTTTGAAGTCGGTGTAAATAACTACGCACCTGTTGCATGGGAAAAGCTCACTGTACCTCATGCATCTGAAAAATAGTCTCTACGGCGCTCTTGGTTATCTTTAGAAGATCTTGCAGCGCCGTGATTTTGTTTATTTATTTTAGTTTACATACTGATAGGTTTTGTTATGCAGGACTCAAAAGATAAATTATTAAAAAATTGGACTGAAGGTGCTGAAAATTACAGTAATTTGATCCAACTCGAGTTAAACGGTTTTCAGCGAGAAGCGTGGTTGAATATTATTCATGAATATTGTGGTCAGCAAGGCAAATTAAAGGTACTGGATGTGGGAACTGGCCCCGGCTTTTTCTCTATCATTATGGCGAAAGCAGGGCATAAAGTGACAGCAATAGATTGCACTGACGCAATGGTTGATGTTGCGAAGAAAAACTTTGAAGCCTACCAAGTTGATGTGGAAGTCATGCAAGGTGATAGCCATTGTTTGCCTTTTCCTGATGATCACTTTGATTTGGTGATTAGCCGTAATGTGGCATGGACGTTATTAGATGCAAAACAGGGTTATAAAGAGTGGCTACGTGTTTTAAAACCGGGAGCAAGAACGCTGATTTTTGATGCTAACTGGAATCGTTATTTATTTGATGACGCTTTAAACCAGAAAAATAGTGAAGATATTGCAGCATATACGGAACTGTTTAATGAAAAGCCAGCAGGTTATAGCGATGCAATGCTCGATTACCGTAAAAGCATGCCAATGTGTCAAAAAATTAGACCACAATGGGATCTTGATACGCTAGTTACTCTCGGTTATTCAGCATTGACTTGTTTAACCAATATTAATGAGCAAGTGTATGATGAAAAACGTAAAGTACTTTATCGCTCGACGCCAATGTTTATGATTGCTGCCGCTAAACCGCAAATAAATATATTATAGTGTATTCAGCTAGTTAATTGATTGAACTAAAATTAAGCCTGATAAAGTTATCTATCAGGCTATTAAATACGCTGACGTCCTTTTTGACTAATTAATTGCCCTTGTATGTCAGCGATACCAATATGAGCAATGCAACCTGCATTAAATTGTAAATAGTCATCTTCGATGCCATCAGAGAAAATCACGCCATTTTCAGGCATCAAAGATCCTAATTGTAACGGTGAATCAGGCTCTATTGTCCCAAAGGTCATAGCTACACCAGTTGTTCGACTTGGAAACGGTTCTCTCACACTAAATTGCAGCTTTTTGTCACCCCAACTAAATCCTTGTAACAGGGGATGTGACGCTTCCCCTGTAATTGCCATCGCCCCCGCAAGAATAGATTGAAACCACCCTGTCGAGCCAAGCCCCGTAGACACAATAATCCCTGATGAGGATTGTACTTCTTCAGCACCGTTCCATTGTAAAATATAGCGTGCAGACGTGTGGCTTTTGGGGCCAATAAATAAATCATTAACGGCTAACAGTGATTGACCATCATTGGTTGTTGCTTGCGCAAAGGTCACAGATTTAAACGGCATTTTTTGACTAATGGTATTAATTACCGTCTCTTTTAATTGTCCAATTTCGAACGGTAATAATTTACCATCCCATCGTGATGGATCGGGATTGATGGCAATAATAGGCTGTCCATTAAGGTATTTCAGCGTATTGGCGACCAGCCCATCTTGACCGATTACGACCACAATATCGTGGGATGAAAATTGATAACTAGGTAATAAACCTCTTTCTAAAAGTTGAAAACGTCCTAATGATTTTAAAATCAGTTCAGCTTCTGTTAGTTGCTTTTGATATAAATTGTGTTCGTTGAGGTAATCCGTTACCTCAACATTGTTGTGTTCTAAATAGAATTTGGCTTGTGACCAAGTATTAAAGCGTTCAATTAATTCCTGTAAACGGCTTTTTCTCATCACCAGCACAAAACGAAAATCTTCGTTACGTTGCATTATTTACTCCCTTTTTTCATAAATTGGCTAAATAAATCAGGAGTGATATTCAATTCGCCGATTTTTCCTGAATTCAGCGCTAAGGTTTCAAATGCCATTGCCATTAATTGTTGTGAGTCCATTTTCGCGAGTGCCATGGCTTTTAGGTTTTCAACTGGCAATTCACGATAAGCACGCATAGTCGCTTCAATAGCATAAGCATCGGCTTCTGATTGTGTTCGCTGATTTTCAGCACTTAACGCCACCAGTTCTTTGCGTTTTGCTTCTGCATTAACCTTCGCTTCAAGGCGCTCTTTTTCAATCTCTGCTTGTTCGCGCAATAATGTACGTTCGTTTTCTAGACGTGCTTCTTCGATTTCTTGACGTTTACGTTGAACAGATAAATCGGTTTCTAATTCAGCCTCTTTAATGGTGCGTTCTTGTTCTACTGAGAATTTACGACGTGCATAAATGGCATCATCAGCTTCTTTCAGTAAGGATTCTCTCGCTTCGGCTTCGAGTGCTTTTAAGGTTTCTGGTGATGGCGTGATTGCCGCAATAGAGACATCTAAAATTGCAATACCTAACGCTTCTAATGATGGGTGTTCAATTAATTGTTCCATCACCAAAGTGACTAATGATTGGCTAAGTAATAACGCTTCTCTAAGTGGTGTACTTTGGATCTTTGCTTGAATTAAAGTTTGTGCAATACGCACAACACGATCACTGAGTTTTAGTGGATCTTCAGAGGCATAAGATTTGCCGTTTTTGCTCAAGTTAAAGTTGAGTACTTCTGCGGCTTTTTCAGGCATTTTGACCTGAAATGAAATTTGCCCTTGAATGCGTAAACCCTGAAAGTCCGAGGTTTGGAAGTTGAAAATAAACGGCGCTTCTTGGGCGTTTAAAGGTAGTGCCGCAATAGAGGTTGTGGCGGAGTTATACCAAAAACTCAAGCCTTTACCTTGCTGGCGAATTTTGCCATTTACCGATTTAATAATGAATGTTGATGAGTCTGCTTTAAAGTAATTTAAGTTAAACATAGTCTTTCTCCAATTAGTGTCCTTATGACAATAATTGGATTGTGTCCTATCGACACTATGCTTGTCAACCGATTTAGTGTCTTTATGACAAAATTTGATTTTTTGCTGTTTAGGCTTAAAATAGTTTTATCGTTTTCTAATCAAACTTACGCCATGAATGAACAAGATTTTTTAGCCAGTTATAACCGCCGTGATTTCTTATCTCCATTGATTACGGTTGATGCGGTACTGTTTACTTATCATGAAGAGCAGTTAAAAGTATTGTTAGTAAAAAGAGCGGAGCATCCTGAAAAAGGGAAATGGGGTTTACCCGGTGGATTTGTCGATGAAGTACAGGACAACTGCCTTGAAGATACCGTGCTAAGAAAATTAAAAGAGAAAACAGGTGTGATCCCCCCTTATATTGAGCAACTCTGTTCAGTGGGAAATAACCAGCGTGACGCAAGAGGTTGGTCGGTGACGGTTTGTTATACCGCGTTGATTGCGCATCAAGTGTGTGAAGCACATATTGATAGCGTGGATTCGGTAATATGGTGTCCTATCAATAAGATTGCACAACAAAGCTTAGCGTTTGATCACCATGAATTAATTACACAAGCGAGAGAGCGATTAAAGCAAAAATCACTTTATTCGATTGTTCCCGGATTTGCATTGCCAGAAGTCTTTACCTTGCCAGAGTTGCAACATGTTCATGAAATTTTGATTGGTAAAGAAATCCAGAAAAAATCCTTTAGACGACGCATCGAACAAGCAGATTTATTGATTGATACTGGAGAAAAACGGGCAGAGAGAGGACGCCCTGCGAGTCTGTATCGACTTAAAAAGGCGTCTGCGGATTATCGTTTTATTCGAAATCTTGAGTTTTAAAGCGATGGCTGTTCTATAAAGCCAGTTGTTTTACAAAACTAGTTGTTTTACAAAGTAATGAGCGCCATCTCGAATGGCGTCATCAGCCACTTTCATCATACGTGAGTAGTGTAAAAAGGCATGTAATGTGCCGGGATACATTTTATATTCACAAGCTAATTGATGGGCTTCTAAGGTTTTAAATAGTGTCACGCTGTCATCAATAAGTGGATCGTATTGCGCACTGGCGATAAAGCAAGGAGGAATATCTTGCGTTAAATCGTTATTAAATAAGCAATAATAAGGCGCATTACGATTTCCTAATGCGGTTAAATAGGCATTATCATATTCTTCGAGATCTTGCTGGCGCAACCCATCCCATTCACCACCATAAAGCCGACGGCTGGTGGAATCACGTAAACCGTATAATCCATACCATAATAAAGCCGCACTTACCTTGCCACAGCGGATTTGTTTGTCGCGTAACCACAGCACAGTAGCAAGCGATAACATGGCACCCGCAGAATCTCCCGCAAAACCAATGTATTGAGTGTTAATGCCGTAATGGTCAGCATGTTGATAATAAAATTGGCAGACTTGCGCTGATTCATCAATCGCTTGTGGATAATGCGCTTCTGGTGAGAGTGAGTAGTCAATACCAATCACCGCACAACCTGTATAAGACGCGAGTAATCGCATAATACGATCGTGGGTATCTAAATTCCCTAAAATAAAGCCCCCGCCATGAAGATAATAGAGTGTTGCGGGGGTTTTTTCTATGGGTTGATAAAGGCGTGTGAGTACATCGCCATAAGAGGTACTAACGGAAATATCTTGAATGCTAAACATTTCGGGTGCATCTGCATTCCAATAACGTCGGTCTTGATTATAAGCAAGGCGCATAGAAGGGTAGTCATTACTTTCCGGTGCAGGTTGCGGATTATCTGCATAAAATTGCATAACTTGCTGCATTTCTGGCGAAATAAGTTTTAGTACATTGATTTTATTTTTAGTTTTCATTAGCCCCTCCAATTATCACTGTGCGGTATTGTAAATATCGGGGCGTAATAAACTGGGATCTTGATATCCAATATTGAACGTTAGCGTTAAATAGTGAGGGTGTGACGTGAATATGTGATTTAACTTTGATTTAAATAGAACGGCTGAAATATGATTGATTGTACAGTTTTTCTTAACTAAATATTTCATTGAGAATAGAAATGATAATGAGATATGTTATTGTATCTTTATATTTAATCTTATTTCAGAAAAGAAAAATGAAAATAAAATTAGCTATTTTAAGTTTACTTTGCAGCACCATTTTATTAAATGGATGTGCTATTCAATCAACACAGTCGGATGTGCAATTATTGAAAGCAAAATTAGCCGATGAACCAGAGAAAATAACTCAGAGTGAAATAAATGAGTCAAATCTTACGGTTAAAAATCGCCCTAAGAATTTATTACGAGTATTTCCTGATTATCCTGCAAAAGCGTATTCTCAAGGCATTGAGGGAACGTTAAATATTAAATTTGATATTGATGAAAATGGATATGTGCAAAATATTAGGATGTTAGATTCCCCTTTAGTGGAGGTTTTTGGTTTATCGACTATTCGAGCTATGGAAAAATGGCGTTATGAGTCAGGAAAACCGACAAAAGATTTAAATTTAACAATGGAATTTAAACGTTGATTTAAAAATAGCTTATAGCAAAGAGAATAACCCACGATAAACTAAACGGATTATTCTCTCGTTATTATTAATTTGAGACTAATTGCACCACAACCAGTCGTCCGCCTTCTTCTGTTGATAACACAAATTGTAATCCATCAGTTAGGGCAATTTTATCGCCAATGGCTATCTGTTTTTTTTCTGGCAATACCATCAATCCCTCAATACGCTCATTAACCAGCCACCATGTTGAGTTGTGATAAACAAAATAACCAACACGTTTTTTTTGTTCATCAGTGGTGCGTTCATTGGGCGCAATAAGGCGATTAACATGCCAAGGAAAGAGTGATTGATTACTCCAAACCATTAAGCGGTGATCGTCAGGTCTAAAGCTACCTGCCTTGCGCGAAGAGTAGAGATTTAAAATCGGCAACTGACCTTTATAAGGCGTGTGACAATAAGGGCAAACAGGCTGTGTTTTGCCTGAAAAAACATACCATTGCTGTTCACAATCTTTATTTTGGCAAGGCTGAACTAAATCTACCGTTTTGACTAATGCCGTTTCCCATTCATCTGCGGTTGGGCGTTGTGAAGGATCGTGTAATCCTGTCATAAAGGCTCTTTCAAAAAGAGGCGTTAAGTACGGCCCCATAATCGTGTATGGGATTTTTTCAGGATCAGCCCAAGGTAGTGATGACGGTTTTACCTGATTAAGTTTTACGGCATTGCTACGATCAGTTGGGTGCTCAATAAACAACGCTTTTTCACCCATAGAGAGTGTTTCATCGCGCATTTCATCGTCAAGATCGTGAATTTTACCGCCCCGTAATGGGTGTCGATAAAACAGATACATATAGATTAATACCGCAAGTGCGTGTCTATCTGTTGTGATGCTTGGCAAGATACGGTTAGGATCTTCTTTCGGTAAATGGCCAGTTTTTACCACTTCAGGTGCAATAAAATCAGGCGTTCCCACTACATCTGGGGGGTATTTCCCAGGAACCACTAAACCGTCAATATCAATAACACAGGCATGACCTTGCTCAGGATCGATAAGGACGTTTTTATAGCTTAAATCACTGTGACATAAGCCTGCTGCATGCATTCGACGTACGGCACGAGAGAGCAATAAACAGACTTTCAGATAATTTAATAGATTGCCTCTTTCACGAGGATCGAGAAATTTATTTTGGTTATTGGCACTAGCAAACCATTTACCTTCTTTTTCTCGACCTTTTATCGCAAGAAAGTCATTGTTTTTAGAACCATATTTAAAGAAAAAGTGGGATTGATAAGTTGGAACAACAATACCAATTTTGCCTTGATGTTCGACAACATCTGTTGGCCAGCAAAAGAGGTTTTTCCAATATTCTCCACCACTTTGTTCAAAGATATTATGTCGATAAGAGCCTGTAATCATATCGATTCTATCTTTGGCTTGTGCATTCTGTTTTGTTTTATAGAAGGCGACAACGTAGGTTCGGTCAGGGGAAAAATAGACATCTTTCATAGAGCCAGAGCCAATGATCTCATTGACGTACTGAACTGTTTTTCCACTTTGCGTTGTACAGGTAATGATCTCTGCCATGAAATTCACCCATTCTCTCTTTTATGATTACCAAGCCACAACCAGAGTGCGGTCATCGTGATTGCCTGCTGAAAAGAAATTCAGCCATTCAGTCAATGCGTTATCTGCATTTTCAGGAGAGGCTAAACAAGGCGATATTTCATCAATGAGTGCAGCCCATTTATTGGGATCTTGTAAGCCATTGTCGGTTTCAAATACCGGATCGGACACCCCATCTGTCATTAAAATAAGATGTGAAATTTCTTTCCATTTACCAATAATAATACGTCGATTAAATTCCGCATCGTTGAGCGCACTATCATCAAGAAAACGGGTTTGTCCTGCATATTCACCACTATCAGGAATACCTAAAATGCGCACTTTTCCGGCAGGACCATAAGCGGCAATCGCACCATCTCCCATCCAAAAGGAGGCGGCAAATAACTCATCATTGATACGTAAAGAAACCGTAGCTAATAACGTAGTAGAAAAAGATTTTACAGGCTCATTAATATGAATAGCTTCGTTTTTAAGGTTGTTAACCGCTAATTGTGCCGCATTACGAAAGAGTTGAGCAAAGAAGCTACCCACTTGATTAATGGCGTTGGCGTCATTCCATTGATGAATGGCTTCAAGATGGGGTTTAAATGCATCATTTTTCACGCTTAATTGTGATTTTAAATAATGGCTTACAGTATTGATAGCAATGCGAGAGCCTTCGCGAGAATAGCGAGCGCTGCCTGCACCATCAGCAACAATTAAAATATTCCATTGGCTGTGATTATCGTGGTGAATATAAAAATCATCATCACGGAATGTGCCGGCATGTTCATGAGAACGCCCACGACGGCTTGCTGCCGCAATTCGAATATCTTCTTCAAGAATAAGTTTGCTATCTATATGGGCTTTGGGATAAGGGCTATCCGCGGGAGGTTCATTGATTTGCCATAAGCTACGCGGATCAGGATTGATGATTAATAAGACTTCATCGTGATAGCAAACGGCATTAACAGACCAATGGACAATCAATGTGAAATTGCCACTGTTTGTTGGCATACCCACTAAGCAGCGATTTTCATGATCAAAGGTTATTCCAAGCCCTTCAGGAATATCAACCGCATCAATTTCGGCAATTTCGAGGGTATTTAGCTCGATACTGAGCGTAGAATTGAACGCTGTACCTACTTTGGCATTAGAAAGGGTAATTTTTGCCGTAGGGCGATGAATAATCGGTTTTTCTGTTGGCATTGGCGACGAGTGCGTTGGAATTTGACCAGGCTTTAATGAGCTATCTTCTGTTAATGATGTTTCTTCACCCGCTAAATTACGAGCGGGTGGTAATAACAGAAGAATAGGTTGTGTCTTGTCTTGTGGTGTGATTTTTTCTGCCGTTTTAGCGTTAATTTTATCAATAATAAAATCAATGTGTTGAGCGATTTCCATATCTTCATACAGCGCAATAACAAGCTCCTCATGTACAGGAATGCGATGTTGTGTCAGCGTGTCATCAATAATCAGTTTTTTGAGTAGGGCTTTTTTATCCATTAGCCTTTACCTCGTGTGACATCAAAGTCAGATTGGTTGCTGTTATCACCAAAGGTGATGTTGTTATCGCACCAAGGACAAATAACGGTTTCAGGGCCATTTACACAGAGTAATTTACCACATTGGCAAACGGCAAAAGCAGTCGCATTGCCGCAATAAGGGCAACCGGGTGTACCATGAAGTTCGCTGGTGTTAACTTGATATGCCGTGGCGCTGAGATCACTCCATGCAAAGTAATCTTCATTTAAGGTGTAGCAACCTGTTAAATTAAAGCCATTAAGATTGAGGTTGAAATCAAGCCCTGAAGCTTTCATTGGTGGACGTTCATATTTCATTAAATAAGGTGAACGAGTGTGGCTACAACGCCCGACGAAAGTGACACAAGATTCATCATAGGCACGAGCAACTTCATCTTTTGCAAGACGAACAATATGCTCTGTTTGACTTAAAAGGGGTGGTGCCTCTTCGCCAACACTTCGGCTATGAGAAACCACTGACATCGTTATCCATTTAATGAAACGAGTAAAATCACCTTCTTGTGCTTCGGTAAATAACAGCACATTTTCAGTTAATTGCGACAGTACATGTAAGTCTGCGCTTAAGCCTAATCCAATCGCAATTAAGTTAACTTTGTTGGCGTAGTGAGCTTTCCAGCGTTTGATCTCTTGCGCGCAATCATCAGTAGGTCTGCCGTCAGTTAAAAGGTAAACGACAGGTTTCCAATCGCCTTTTTGTTCAAGTGTGGTTTTTCTTACTTGAGTGTCGATTTGGTGAGAAAGTTCTCGTAATGCGCTGCCTAATGAAGTGCCTCCTCCTAAAGGAAGTTGAGGAGGATAAAAAGAGACGACTTCAGTGAGTGGAACAATCGTTTTTGCAACGCCAGCAAAAGCGATAACAGAGATACAAGCAGTTTCAAGAGCGTGCGGATCTCGCCTTAGGTCGCTAATAATCATCGTTAGACCGTCATTCATCTTTTTTAGGTTTTCACCGATCATGGATTCTGAACAATCTAAAACAAAGAAAATGGGTAGCCTTCTCATTGTTATACCTTATTACTTTATCGTGGCTGTTATGTATTGTGATGGGTAAATCAAAGCCTGAATAAAATAAAAGCAAAGCCTTTTGAAGCGCTTTGCTTTTGTGGATCACAATACCAGTTGGATTTCAGGAGGTGGTGGCGGTAGGGTGTCTTTATCCGTATTCACTCCTGCACTTGAACTGCCAGATGCGACACTGGCAGAAACCCATTTAAAAAAGCCAGAGAAGGCATTAGAGTCTAGCGTTTCTAAAGCAACCACTTGAGAGGTAAGCTCTTTAAGGTGATCGTGTTTGGCTTTAGGACCAACAGCGCAAGCGATGATCGAACCAAATGAGCGCTTTTTCACTTCTTTAATCGCTTCACCGTAGGCATAAGCATCAGAAGGTGTGCCATCCGTCATTAAAAAGACGAGAGGGCGCCAATCACCTTTTTGGTCACCATCGGAACGTTTAATATCACGATCGACACACTTGATTAAACACTCCAGCGCAGCACCCGTGAAAGTGCCGCCAGAGCTAGGCACTGTGATATCGGAGAATTGAAAATCTTCTAATGCAGTTAATGGGATAAATTCACGAGCCTCGTTATCATAGGTGATGATAGAGATATGCACGCTTTCTAATGCGTAAGGATCTTGTCTCAATGCATTAAGCATTGTTTGTATCCCCACGTTAACTGCATGAATAGATTCACCTCTCATTGATCCTGAAGTATCAATCAGCAAGTAAACAGGAAGTCTTCTCATTAGGCGAAATCCTTTAAGTAAGAAATAAAGCTATCTGAACTTGAAGGTTCCCCAATGGCGTTAAGTTTCCAGCCATTTTCTTCTCTGACTAATTCAGCAAACAGCATGGAACGTTGGTTGTTGAAGGCTTCGCCTCCCGATAAATCAAAACGAGCCATTTCGACATTTTTTGCATCAACAGCACGGATAAAGGCGTTTTGTACTTTACCAAAGTGTTGTTGTCGTTCTCGACCATTGTAAATCTGAACAATAAAGACGATTTTGGTAAATTTAGGATCTAGTGTGTTTAATTTCACGATGATCTGTTCATCATCGCCATCACCTGCGCCAGTTCGGTTATCACCCGTTAACCAAATCTGTCCTGATTTGTGTTGTAGGCTATTAAAGAAAATAATATCGCCATTGACGAGAGAGGGTTGTCCACCTTCAATGGCCCCTAAATCGTTTACTTTGCCGTTTTCGCCACATAAGAAAGCAATAACATCTAAATCGTATTCTTCGCTTTTTTTACCAAAAAGCCCACCAAGGAATCCGCGTTTTTCTTCGTTGATATCCCAACCTAAACCAATAGTGACAGAGGAAAGGTCATATTCATTTTTCTTTAAACTAACACCTTGTCCTTTTTTTAAACTAACAGACATATTCATTCCTTTTTTATTTAAAGTACAACGTTAACCTCAGGAGGTGGCGGTGGTAAGTCATCAAGATCACTAATATCTTTCTTAGTTAAATCGACTTTTTGACTACCGACAGAAATACTGGCTGAAACCCACTTAAAGAATGACTTAATGGTATTGGCATCCGCAGTATCTAGCTGTAATACAATTTCAGTAATGTTTTTTAGGACATCAGTTTGTGCTGCTCGTCCTGCTGCACACGCAATAACAACGCCAGTGCGTGCCGCTTTAAATTTCTCAACGCCTTTTTTCCAATCGTCTGTGGGAGCGCCATCTGTCATCACAAAAACTAACGGACGCCAATCGCCTTTTGTTTCAGCCGTCGTTTTTTGTACTTCTTTTTCAATACGACTAGAAACTAAAGTGAGCGCAGAACCTAATGCTGTTGTTCCACTTGCGACTAAATCAGGTACTTTAAAATTGATTAAATCAGTGAGTGGCACAACTTGTTGTGCGGTTGAGTCAAAGGTGATGATAGAAATATAAGCCGTTTCTAATGCGTAAGGATCTTGGCGTAGCGTTGATAAGAGCATTTCAACGCCATTTTTTACTGCTGCAATAGGCTCTCCATACATGGAAGTCGATGTATCAAGTAAAAGGTAAACTGGCAATCTTCTCATGCATTAATCCTGTGAGTGAGATAGAGATAAGCGATTAATATACTAACCGACTCGTGAAGGTGTTCAATTGAGATTATGCTTAGTTTAATTAAATTAGAGGAAAAACGCAGTGATGATTGTCCAATATTATTAATCCGAATGAAGATAGTATGAAAAGTAAAATAAAAGAAGAATTAACCTATTTATCCCCTTTGAATTGAGTAATGAAGCGATTTTATTTTATTTTCTTTAAAGAAAATATATCTTATTGGATCATCTTAATAAGAGTAATATCAAATGAATAGCTAATAGTGATTAAGTATAAATACGATTTTAACTAAAAATAGTAATAATTATAAAAACCAATAAATTCAAAGCATTAATATATTATTATTTTTTTATTTTTGAAGTAATTTAAAATAAAATAAGCTAGTGGATAAATATATGAATCAACTTTATAAAATAAGTTTTTATATATTTTTTATTTCGGTTTCTATTTTTTATTGTATATAAAGTAACTTGATACTGAGATATTAAGTTACTTTATATTATTTACTTTTAATTCTTTTTTTCTTTCTCTGCTATTTCAGCAAGTGTTGATTGAATTAAATTTTCAATATAGTGATCAACTAATAATTCAACAGCTTCACTACGTGTGGAATTATTTAAATAAGATAATCTATCAATCTTGCGTAATGCCGACA
>JAEYFY010000059.1 GCA_023454395.1 Pseudomonadota bacterium | reverse complement strand
CATTAATGATCTTTTCAGTTTTTAATTAAAATAATTTCTTACAGCAACAGATAAAGCATTCACATCAATCCTAGAATAGGTTAACTGCATTTAACAAGAAATTAACGTTTAAATGTTTAAATTTTGTTTATGACTTCACACTATTTGTCTTAATTCGAGGATGCATTATAAATATAAACATCAATAAAATAAATATAATTAATTGATTTATATATAAATAAACAGAACAAATAAATTGTATTATTTTTAATCACTCGTAAAACCTGACTACTTTCACATTATTTATAAATAAATTGTTAACAATGTTGCACAAAGTTGCAACATGAATGATATTAATAAAATAACGGGTAACTGTACTTGTGAATGAGAAATAGAATATGAGGAGCACTGCATGAGTAGCACAACAATGGGTGTTAGACTTGATGAAGAAACCCGCAATAGATTAAAAGAAGCCGCACAGAAATTAGATAGAACATCACATTGGTTAATTAAACAGGCTATTTTCAATTATCTAGAACAAATTGAAAATGATCAGGTCAATCTTGGTCACTCAACATTTGCAGAGCAAGATATTGATGAAAGCACCGAAACACCAACTGCCCATTATCAGCCATTCTTAGAATTTGCTGAGCATATTCACCCGCAGTCTGTTTTACGCTCAGCAATTACTTCTGCTTATCGCACACCTGAAACACAAGCTGTACCTATGCTATTGCAACAAGCGACCTTACCTGAAAACGAGGCGCAAGCAACGCATAAATTAGCCTATTCCATTGCCGAAAAATTACGTAAACAGAAAAATGGAATTGGGCGTTCAGGGCTGGTTCAAGGTCTATTACAAGAGTTCTCACTTTCTTCACAAGAAGGTGTTGCACTAATGTGTTTAGCAGAAGCTTTATTGCGTATACCTGATAAAGCCACGCGTGATGCACTTATCCGCGATAAAATCAGTCATGGAAACTGGCGTTCACATTTAGGACAAAGCCAATCGATGTTTGTGAATGCAGCTACATGGGGCTTGTTATTCACCGGTAAATTAGTTTCTACACATAATGAAGAAAAACTGTCTAACTCTTTAAATCGCATTCTCACCAAAAGTGGCGAGCCATTAGTCCGTAAAGGTGTTGATATGGCGATGCGTTTAATGGGTGAGCAATTTGTTACTGGTGAGACTATTTCTCAAGCTCTCGCGAATGCGCGCAAACTAGAAGAAAAAGGCTTTAGCTACTCTTATGACATGTTAGGGGAAGCGGCATTAACAGAAAAAGATGCACAAGATTATTTAGTCTCTTATCAACAAGCCATTCACGCTATTGGCAAAGCCTCTAATGGTCGAGGTATTTATGAAGGCCCGGGTATTTCTATCAAGCTTTCAGCGTTACATCCTCGTTATAGTCGTGCTCAATATGAACGCGTTATGTCAGAGCTTTACCCTCGCCTACTCTCATTAACATTACAAGCAAAACAATACGATATTGGTATTAATATTGATGCAGAAGAAGCGGATAGACTTGAGATTTCACTCGATTTACTTGAAAAACTCTGTTTTGAACCTGAATTAGCTGGTTGGAATGGCATTGGATTTGTTATTCAGGCTTACCAAAAGCGTTGCCCATTAGTTATTGATTATGTGATTGATTTAGCACGTCGTAGCCGTCGTCGCTTAATGATCCGTTTAGTAAAAGGTGCTTATTGGGATAGCGAAGTAAAACGCGCTCAAATTGATGGGCTTGAAGACTATCCTGTCTATACTCGCAAAGTGTATACCGATGTCTCTTATCTTGCCTGTGCGAAAAAACTACTCGCATCACCTAATTTTATTTATCCACAATTCGCTACGCATAATGCTCACACACTGTCAGCAATTTATCATTTAGCTGGTCAAAACTATTACCCTGGACAATATGAATTCCAGTGTTTACATGGCATGGGTGAACCTCTTTATGCTCAAGTTGTTGGTAAAATAGCAGACGCGAAATTAGGTCGCCCTTGTCGTATTTATGCGCCAGTAGGAACTCATGAAACATTACTTGCTTATTTAGTCCGCCGCTTACTTGAAAATGGGGCTAACACATCATTTGTGAACCGAATTGCGGATACCACCATTTCTCTTGATGAATTAGTGGCAGATCCGGTTAAAGAAGTGAATAAAATGGCTCAAGCCGAAGGGCAAGTGGGGCTTTCTCATCCTAAAATTCCACTGCCTAATAAACTGTATGGTGATGAACGTAAAAACTCACCGGGCATTGATATGTCAAACGAACATCGCTTGGCTTCGCTTTCTAGTGCCTTATTAACATCAGCAACTGAAAATATACATTGCGAACCTTTATTAGGTGATACGTTTAATTCTTCAGAAAAAACACCAGAACCTCAATCTGTATTAAACCCAGCCAATCATGCGGATATTGTAGGTACAGTAAGAGAAGCCACAGAAGCCGAGGCAGATTTTGCCTTAACCATTGCTCAAGAAAATGGTGAGATCTGGTTTGCAACACCACCAGCGCAAAGAGCTTCATTCTTGATCCGTGCTGCGGAATTAATGGAGCAGCAAATGGGACCGCTTATGGGAATATTAGTGCGTGAAGCGGGTAAAACTTATAGCAATGCGATTGCTGAAGTTCGTGAAGCGATTGATTTTCTCTATTATTATGCGGCGCAAGTAGCGCAAGACTTTGATAACAATACACACCGACCTTTAGGGCCTGTGGTTTGTATCAGCCCTTGGAACTTCCCATTAGCGATATTCAGCGGGCAAATTGCAGCTGCTTTGGCAGCCGGTAATACCGTTCTTGCAAAACCTGCAGAGCAGACACCTTTAATTGCATCAAAAGCGATTGAACTCTTCCATCAAGCGGGTATTCCTTCTTTTGCACTGCAACTGCTACCGGGACAAGGAGAAACCATTGGCGCACGATTAGTGGCTGATGAGCGCGTTCGTGGCGTGATGTTTACAGGTTCAACAGATGTGGCTCATATTTTACAAAAGACTTTAGCGGGTCGATTAGACAGTGAAGGTCACCCTGTACCTTTAATTGCAGAAACTGGCGGCTTAAATGCCATGATTGTTGATTCATCAGCATTAACAGAACAAGTGGTGACTGATGTTATGGCGTCTGCTTATGATAGCGCGGGTCAGCGTTGCTCTGCTTTACGCCTATTATGTATTCAAGAAGAAGTGGCTGATCATACTATCGAGATGCTTAAAGGTGCGATGGCACAAGCCACAATAGGTGATCCAAGTTTGCTCTCCACCGATATTGGTCCTGTTATCGATAAAGAAGCAAAATCAGGCATAGAGAAACATATCCAATCGATGCGTACAACAGGCTTCGATATTTATCAAGCATCACACAATAGCCTGTCAAAACACCTTGAGAATAACAGTACCTTTGTTCAACCGACTTTAATTGAGTTAGATAAAGTCAGTTCATTAAAGAAAGAAATCTTTGGCCCTGTGTTACATGTTGTACGTTATTCAAGCCAAGATTTACCTGCTTTACTCGAAGAGATTAATGCAACAGGGTATGGATTAACAATGGGTGTTCATACGCGTATTGATGAAACCATTGCTTATGTAGCCTCAAATGCCAAAGTGGGAAATTTATACGTAAACCGCAATATGGTTGGTGCCGTTGTGGGTGTTCAACCTTTTGGTGGTGAAGGGTTATCTGGTACCGGTCCAAAAGCAGGCGGCCCTGTTTATCTGTATCGCTTGTTATCTAAACGCCCTGAAAATGCTGCAACGCAAACACTCGCACGCCAAGATGAAACACTGCCTCTTGATACTTCTATGCGTAATACGTTATTACAGACTTATCATAAGTATATGGAATGGCTATCAAACAAAGCAGATAAATCACACTATGAAGCGTTAGAAAACTATGCCCTTGCATCCCAAGCAGGAACATTACGCGTATTGCCAGGTCCTACGGGTGAACGTAATACTTATCAATTAGTTCCTTGTGGTAACGTGCTATGTATTTCTGACAACGAGCAGGATACATTCACTCAAATTGCCGCTGTTCTCGCTTGCGGTTGTCATGCTGTTGTCGTTAATAGCCTATTCTCACAAAAAACATATCGTGAATTACCTGATATTGTCAGAAAAGCCATTATACTGACTGAAAATTGGAATGATGAGTCACTGAAAATAAATGCGGTGATTTATCATGGTGATGGTGATCAATTACGTGAAACTTGCCAGAAAATTGCGCAGCGCAAAGGCGCAATAATTTCTGTTCAGGGATTTTCTCGCGGTGAGACAGCCCTATTGTTAGAGCGTTTATTACATGAAAGAGCATTAAGCATTAATACAGCAGCCGCTGGAGGCAATGCAAGCTTGATGACGATTAGTTAATTTTCCCCTCTCTTTCTCTCCTTGTCTTTGAGACCACCTTTAAAGTTTGTTTTCTTAAAGGTGGTTTTTTCTTTTGTTACTCTCTTATTTCTAAAGAGGTAGCAAAACGTATTATTTTTTTGAATGCTGTGACTATTCTCACTCTTTTTATATTAATTATTCGCGACGCGTTAGTTTAGTAAATATACTTAATCTCAAGTCAACCTAGAAGTTGATTTAATTATATCTTTATGATTACCTGAAATTCGCGCCCCACTGTGGGCGCTTTTTTTATCTATCACTATGTTATTAATGTAAATATTCTTATTAAAGGATAAATAAAAAACTTTTTTAAGATAAGAGGAAAAACAGAAAGGTAAATAAATAAGGTGTGATTATTCGCGACAAAAGAAAAAGGAGTAGGCTAGGCTACTCCTTTTAAGGTCTCTCTTGAGCGCAATTAGTGACTGCTACTCATCGATGATGGTTCTTGGCACCAATCGAGATATTGCTCATACTTACGTAGTGCAATGTTGTAGTTACTAAATGCAGAGGGAGTGAGCTTTTTACTCAAGTCTGACTGAATTTTCTCTGTCGTAAACTCTTGACGAGGAAAATTAGTTGAAGTCAGTAATTCATCGAGCCGACGTAAACGAACCACATACTCACGAACAGTACTGTGGCTCATCTCCGTTTGTTCAAACAAATACTGCTTAAAAGACATAATGTCAAAGTAGT
>JAEYFY010000058.1 GCA_023454395.1 Pseudomonadota bacterium | reverse complement strand
CAAAAATGTGATTAGATCGATAATTTATAACTTTTTTGCCACAGTTTTTTAAAAAAAAAGGATATTCAATCTGTGCAATTCATTTTTATCCTCCTATAATCGAGCACTATTTTTTGCAGGGAATGCGGTTTTTGATTCGTTTTTCCATGATCTGCGATAAAAGAGATAACAAAAGTTATCATTAATAAAATAATTTAGAGGTAAGACATGGCTATTCAGCGCACATTTTCTATTATCAAACCAAACGCAGTGAAAAAAAATGTTATCGGTGCTATCTATAACCGTTTTGAAAGTGCAGGTTTTAGCATCATTGGCGCTAAAATGTTGCATTTAACGCGCGAACAAGCTGAAGGCTTTTATGAAGAACACAAAGGCCGTCCTTTCTTTGACGGTTTAGTTGAATTTATGACTTCTGGCCCTATCATGGTTCAAGTGTTAGAAGGTGAAAATGCGATTCAACGTCACCGTGATCTGATGGGCGCAACTAACCCAGACAACGCATTAGCGGGTACATTACGTGCTGATTATGCTGATAGCTTTACTGAAAATGCGGTACACGGTTCAGATTCAGAAGCTTCTGCTGCTCGTGAAATCGCATATTTCTTCACTGAAAACGAAGTTTGCGCGCGCTAATTTATTAGCATCTCTACGCGAAAAACAGTACAATGCGACGCCCTGTTTGATAATTAACAGGGCGTTTTTTATTATTGTTTAATTATACAAATATATAAGTATCCCATTAGCATCAATGCTAATGCAGGCCGCATAGTGTAACAACGAGGCAATGTCATGACCCAATCTACCACTCCAGCGCCAAGCGCTTCTGTCGCTGTTTCTAAAGAAAATACTGTGAATCAAAAAACTAAAATTAATCTGTTAGATTTAAATCGTAAACAGATGCGTGAGCTTTTTGTCTCTATGGGCGAAAAACCTTTCCGTGCTGACCAAATTATGAAGTGGATGTACCACTACTGTTATGACGATTTTGATCAAATGACAGATATCAACAAGGTGTTGCGCAATAAATTAAAAGAAATTGCTGAAATCAAAGCACCTGAAGTTTCTGAAGAACAACGTTCAACAGATGGCACGATTAAGTGGGCAATTAAAGTTGGCGATCAACAAGTAGAAACTGTGTACATTCCAGAAGATGATCGCGCAACATTATGTGTTTCTTCGCAAGTGGGTTGTGCTTTAGAGTGCAAGTTCTGTTCAACTGCACAGCAAGGTTTTAACCGTAACTTGAAAGTGTCTGAAATTATTGGGCAAGTTTGGCGTGCAGCTAAAATTATTGGCTCATTAAAAGAGACGGGTCGTCGTCCTATTACTAACGTTGTAATGATGGGAATGGGCGAGCCATTACTGAATTTAAATAATGTTATTCCAGCACTTGAAATCATGATGGATGATTTTGGTTTTGGTTTATCTAAACGTCGTGTCACTGTCTCTACATCAGGTGTTGTGCCTGCATTAGATAAATTAAGCGATGCTGTTGACGTGGCTTTAGCTATTTCATTACATGCTCCAACTGATGAAATTCGTGATGAAATCGTTCCAATTAACAAGAAATACAACATTGAAATGTTTCTTGAAGGTGTTCGCCGTTATATTGCTAAATCAAACGCGAACCAAGGGCGAGTGACGATTGAATATGTCATGCTTGATCATATTAATGACAGCACAGATCAAGCTCACCAATTAGCAGAGCTTTTAAAAGACACGCCGTGTAAAATTAACTTAATTCCATGGAATCCGTTCCCGGGTGCGCCATATGGACGTAGTTCTAATAGCCGTATTGACCGTTTCTCTAAAGTATTAATGGAATATGGCTTCACGACGATTGTACGTAAAACCCGTGGTGATGATATTGATGCGGCTTGTGGACAATTAGCTGGTGATGTTATTGACCGTACAAAGCGTACACTGAAAAAACGTCAACAAGGTGAACTAATTTCAGTAAAAGCAGTCTGATACAGGTGGATATCTCTTTCTTTGTGAAGTGTATTACATAATTACAATGTAGAGAGAACAAGGACGAATATATTTGAGGAATAAAACGATGATAAGGATATCATCAGTAGTTATAACTATTGGCTTGATGCTATTGACACTCGGTTGTCAATCATCAGCCAATCAAGAACGTGTTGCAGTGTCTACACGTTTACAATTAGGTGATGCTTATTTAGCTGAAAGACAATATCAAATAGCGCAATATCATTTCCAAAAAGTGTTATCAGTGATGCCAAATCACCCAGATGCGAATTTAGGAATGGCATTAACATCGCAGTTATTGGGAAATTCTATTCAAGCGTTAGATTATTACAAATTAGCGATGAACTCGAAGCCAGTAAATGTTAATGTATTAAGGCTTTATGGTAATTTCCTTTGTGAACAAAAACTATTAAACAATAATAGCGTGTTAATTGAGGATATACCGCCAGATTATTTGGTCTGTCAGCAAAGTGATAATAAAATATCAGAAAATTCGCGGTGATACGTTAAGGTACTTTGTGCTTTTGCGAGTTCATCAATGTTAAACATCCAATAGCCACAGTGCCTAGATTGCTAATGAATACTGAAAACAAAACCGAAGAAGTGAAATTAACAGCAGGTCAACTTTTACGTCAGGCACGAGAAAAAGTAGGGCTAACACAACAAACTGTTGCTGATCGACTTTGTTTGAAGTTATCAACAGTGCGCGACATTGAAACAGATTCTGTTTCTTCTAATATTGCACCCACATTTTTACGCGGATATATGCGTTCTTACGCTAAGTTAGTCGGCGTTCCTGAAAAAGACATCCTTGGTTTTATCGACCAACAAGCTCCTGTCAAACAAATTAGAATGACAACCACACAAAATTACTCATTAGGTAAGCGTCATAAAAAACGTGAAGGCTGGCTGATGAAAATCACTTGGGTGATTTTGATTGTGATGATTGCATTAGTTGGTGTTTGGTGGTGGCAAGGTCATCAGGCTGATCAACAAGAATTAGTCTCTATGGCATCTCAAGACATAGGGCAAAATAGTACACAAGAAAACACCAATACGATAGATTCTCCTTTAGCAACCTTAGATAATACGTCAACATCTGAAGGTGATAATTTACAAGTACCTGCGTCTCCATTAGTTGATAATCAGGCGAATAATGTCGCTACATTGCCAACGATTGAAACGACGTCACCAGCACCAACAGAAGTGAGAACGGTTCCATTACCAGTATCACCTCTAACAACTTCAACAACTTCTCGAGCAAATTCAGCACAAGAATCCACTTCATCGGAAGCGTCTGCTATTGCGAATCAATTGGTTCTTATGTTTGATGGTGAATGTTGGTTAGAAGTTCGTAATGCTCAAAATAAAGTCTTATTTAATGGTATTAAGAAAGCGGGTGATCGTTTGGAATTTGATGGTGAGCAACCTTATAAACTAAAAATAGGCGCACCTTCTGTTACTCGCTTACAGTTTAATGGTGAATCTGTTGATTTAAGCCGTTTTACTGGAAAAATAGCAAAAATAACAGTACCGAGCGCTTAATCTGACTACACATTTGAGCAAGCATGGAAGCATGGGAGAATTAATCAATGCATAAAGAATCACCTATTATTCGTCGCAAATCGACACGAATTTATGTGGGCAATGTACCTGTTGGCGATGGCGCTCCTATCGCGGTACAGTCGATGACGAATACACGAACGACAGACGTAGATGCGACTGTTCGCCAGATAAAATCTCTGGAACGTGTTGGGGTGGATATTGTTCGTGTTTCTGTACCCACAATGGATGCTGCGGAAGCATTCAAATTAATTAAGCAACAAGTTAATGTACCTTTAGTCGCTGACATTCATTTTGACTACCGTATCGCATTAAAAGTCGCTGAATATGGTGTTGATTGTTTACGTATCAATCCGGGTAATATTGGTAGTGAAGAACGTATTCGCCAAGTTGTTGATTGCGCTCGTCACAACAATATTCCTATTCGTATTGGTGTAAACGGTGGTTCACTTGAAAAAGATATTCAAGAGAAATACGGCGAGCCGACACCAGAAGCGTTAGTTGAATCAGCAATGCGTCATGTCGATATTCTTGATAAGCTGAATTTCGAACAATTTAAAGTCAGCGTAAAAGCCTCAGATGTTTTCCTTGCAGTTGATTCTTACCGTTTATTAGCGAAAAAAATTGATCAACCTTTACACTTAGGGATCACCGAAGCCGGTGGCGCGAGAGCGGGATCGGTTAAATCAGCGATTGGCCTTGGGATCTTATTATCAGAAGGTATCGGCGATACATTAAGGATCTCATTAGCTGCAGATCCAGTTGAAGAAGTTAAAGTTGGTTTTGATATTCTTAAATCCTTACGTATTCGTTCTCGTGGAATTAACTTTATCGCTTGCCCAACTTGTTCCCGTCAAGAATTTGATGTTATCGGAACAGTCAATGAATTAGAGCAACGTTTGGAAGATATCATCACACCTATGGATGTTTCTATCATTGGTTGTGTTGTTAATGGACCGGGTGAAGCTGAAGTTTCAACGTTAGGTGTAACCGGTGCTAAAACACGCAGTGGTTTTTATGAAGATGGCGTGAGACAAAAAGAGCGTCTTGATAACGTTAATATGATTGATTTATTAGAAGCAAAAATTCGTGCTAAAGCATCAATGCTTGATGACAGTATGCGCATAAACATAAATCAATTGGACAAATAATACTCAAAAAACTGGCTCATTAATCAATGAGCCAGTTTTACTATAGATTTCACATTGAATACTGATTGATTTCGCTTCTATAATCAGCCTAACAATCAATTAATAACTATTAGAGAAGAAAAGTGGCACAAAAAATCCAAGCCATTCGTGGTATGAACGACTATCTACCTGCTGACACTCGTGTATGGCAGAAAATTGAAAATACGCTAAAACAAATTTTAGCGGGTTACGGCTTTAGTGAAATCAGAACACCTATCGTAGAGCATACCCCTCTATTTCAGCGAGCAATTGGTGAAGTGACCGATGTTGTTGAAAAAGAAATGTATACTTTTACCGATCGTGGTGAAGATGCTCAAAGCCTGACATTACGCCCAGAAAATACAGCGGGTTGTGTTCGTGCGGGTATCGAGCACGGTTTGCTTTATAATCAAGAACAACGTTTATGGTATTTAGGACCAATGTTCCGTTATGAGCGCCCTCAAAAAGGTCGTTATCGTCAATTCCACCAGTTAGGTGCAGAAGTCTTTGGCCTACAAGGACCAGATATTGACGCGGAATTAATTATGCTAACTGCGCGCTGGTGGAAAGCGTTAGGTATTGCAGAACACGTAACATTAGAACTTAACTCTATTGGTTCATTAGAAGCGCGTGCTAAATATCGTGAAGCGTTAGTTGCTTTCTTAGAGCAACATGTAGATAAGTTGGATGAAGACTGCAAACGTCGTATGTATTCTAACCCATTACGCGTTTTAGACTCAAAAAATCCAGAAATTCAGACTTTATTGAATGATGCGCCTGAACTTTTCGATTATCTTGATGACGAATCAAGAGCGCACTTTGATGGTCTTTGTGCCTTATTAGATGCTGTCGGTATTACATATCGCGTTAATCAGCGTTTAGTTCGTGGTTTAGACTATTATAACCGTACTGTTTTTGAGTGGGTGACTAGCGCATTAGGTTCACAAGGAACAGTGTGTGCTGGTGGCCGTTATGATGGTCTTGTGAAGCAACTAGGTGGACATCCAACCCCAGCAGTTGGTTTTGCGATGGGGATGGAGCGCATGATTTTATTAGTTCAAGCGGTTAACCCTGAATTTGTTGCAGATACTAATGTCGCTGATGTTTACCTCGCTTCATTTGGTGAGAAGAGCCAAAGTGCAGCATTAATGCTGGCTGAAGAAATTCGTGATCAATTACCAACATTACGTTTAATGACGAATCATGGTAATGGTAACTTTAAAAAGCAGTTAGGACGTGCTGATAAACAAGGCGCTAAAATTGCTCTGATTTTAGGCGAAGATGAAATTAATGCCGGCACTGTTGCAGTGAAAGATTTGCGTTCAGGGGAACAAACCGTTGTTGCTCGCAATGAACTCGCTCAGCAATTGACTCTGTTATTAGGTTAAGGAGAGACTTGTGGAAGTTTATAGCACCGAAAACGAACAAGTTGATGCAATTAAACAGTTCTTTAAAAACTACGGTTTAACTATCGTTTTAGCCGCTGTTATTGGTTTTGGTGGTGTGTTTGGTTGGAAATATTGGCAATCACATCAAACAAATCGTCTGCAAGAAAGTGCAGGTGCTTTTGCAACAGTTAGTGAGGCACTTGCTAAGCCTACGCCTGAAAATATTGCATTAGCTGAAAAATTTGTTACTGAAACGAATGATATTTATGGCGCTTTAGCTTCATTAGAGCTAGCGCAAATCGCTATCGATGCTAATGATTTGGTCAGTGGTGAACGTCATCTAACGAATGCTGTGGCAAAAGTAAAAAATGATGCATTTGCAGATATGCTTAATCTTCGTTTAGCTCGCGTACAATTAGCATTAGATAAAACAGATGCTGCTTTAGTTTCGTTAGAGCAAGTGAAAGGCAAAGCATGGAATGGAATGAAAAATTATATCCGTGGTGATGTCTTAGCGAAAAAAGGCGATAACGCAGGTGCAACAACCGCTTATCGTAGCGCATTAACTGATGAAAATGCGGGTGCTATTCGCTCACTGGTTGAACTTAAACTCAATAATTTATCCAATTAAAGGGATCTTCAGACATGCAACTGCGTAAAACTCTCCTGGTTGGTCTACTAGCATCTGCTTTGTTGGCAGGATGTTCTAGTGAACAGGATAATGTGACAATGTCTCCATTGCCTGAGGTGCAAAGCCAATTTACACCTAGAGCTGTTTGGGACAAATCAGTTGGAAATGGTATTGGTAAATACTATTCTCACTTGTCACCAACATGGGATAGCGCGGTTGTTTATGTCGCTGATCGCCATGGTTTAGTAAAAGCATTAGATGTAGAAACAGGAAAAGAGATTTGGTCGCAAGATCTTTCTATTAAAACTGGTTTTCTTTCATCTAATGAATCGGCATTACTTTCTGGTGGGTTAACAGTTTCAGGTACTCGCATTTTTGTGGGAACTGAAAAAGCGAAAGTATATGCACTGAACACTGAAGATGGCTCCATTGATTGGGAAACAGATGTTGCTGGTGAAGCCATTTCAAAACCTGTTGTTAGTGATGGTTTAGTCCTTATTCATACCAGTAATGGTATGTTGCAAGGACTCGACTTATTAACGGGTGAGATTTCTTGGACTATTAACTTAGACACTCCATCATTATCGCTTCGTGGTGAGTCTGCACCTGCTGTTGCTTATGGTGCAGCAATTATTGGTGCAGATAATGGTCGTGTCAGTGCAGTTGTTCTTTCTCAAGGACAGTTGATTTGGCAACAAAATATTTCACAAATTAAAGGCTCTACTGAAATTAGCCGATTAAATGATGTGGATATCACACCGATTATTGATGAAAATACTGTTTATGCAATGGCGTATAACGGTAATTTAGTTAGCCTTGATATGCGTTCTGGTCAAATCCTTTGGAAACGTGATTTAGGCTCAGTCAATGATATGGTACTGTTGGGTGATAACCTTTACCTTGTTGACCAAAATGACAGAGTTTTATCTGTTCGTAAATCTGATGGTGTGACATTATGGACACAAGAAGATTTATTGCATCGCAATTTAACTGCTCCGGCTATTTTTGATGGCTATTTAGTGGTTGGTGACGCAGAAGGTTATCTCCATTGGATTGATACCAGTACAGGTAAATTTATTGCACAAAACCAAGTGAACAGTTCAGGCTTATTAAGCCGCCCTCAAGCGGTACAAGATAAGCTGATGATCCAAGCTCGCGATGGTAAGGTTTATCTTTATAGTCGGTAATTAGTTGCTGACAAATCTATTTATTTTACGGCTCCTTTAAAGGAGCCGTTTCGTCTTTTTAGTAATTACATGTAAAATACAATTAGGTTTGTGATTGTATTTTTATGAGGCATCAAAAAATGATACCCGTTATTGCCTTAGTAGGGCGCCCTAACGTGGGTAAATCCACGTTATTTAATCGACTAACACGCACAAGAGACGCATTAGTTGCCGATTTTCCAGGACTCACCCGTGACCGTAAATATGGTCGAGCAGAGTTAGAAGGCGAAGAATTTATTATTATTGATACCGGTGGTATTGATGGTGCTGAAGAGGGGGTTGAAACCCATATGGCATCACAATCGCTACAGGCTATTCAAGAAGCCGATATCGTACTGTTTTTAGTTGATGCTCGTGCGGGCTTGATGCCAGCAGACCAAGGTATTGCAAAACACCTTCGTGGTGTTGAGAAAAAAACGTATTTAGTTGCGAATAAAACTGACGGTATCGATATTGATACTGCATTAGCTGATTTTTACTCTTTAGGATTAGGTGAAATCTTCCCAATCGCTGCATCTCATGGTCGTGGTGTTGCTCAACTGATTGAACAAGCACTCTTACCCATTACCGGTAAAGTGGTGGAAGAAGAGCTAGAGCTGACTGAAGAAGAAGAAAATGCGGCTTATTGGGCTGCATTAGAAGCAGAACAAGAAGCACAAGCGTTAGAAGAGGAAGAAGACGACTTTGACCCTTCTACATTACCAGTAAAATTAGCGATTGTTGGTCGTCCTAATGTTGGTAAATCAACACTAACAAACCGTATGCTTGGTGAAGATCGTGTGGTTGTTTACGATATGCCAGGTACAACCCGTGACAGTATCTATATCCCAATGGAACGTGATGAGAAAGAATATATCATTATCGATACAGCGGGTGTTCGTAAACGCGGTAAAGTAAAAGAAACAGTAGAAAAATTCTCTGTTATCAAAACATTACAAGCTATTGAAGACTCTAACGTTGCATTGTTGGTTATTGATGCTCGTGAAGGTATTTCTGACCAAGATCTTTCATTATTAGGTTATATCCTGAATGCGGGTCGTTCATTAGTCATTGCTGTCAATAAATGGGATGGCATGACACAAGACGATCGCGAGCAAGTAAAAGCCATGCTTGATCTTAAACTGGGCTTTGTTGACTTTGCGCGTGTTCATTTTATTTCTGCATTACATGGAAGTGGTGTGGGTAATCTTTTTGAATCAATTCAAGAAGCTTATGTCTGTGCAACGCGTCGTGTAGGCACATCAATGCTCACTCGTATCATGAAGATGGCAGAAGATGATCATCAGCCGCCGATTGTTCGCGGACGCCGTGTAAAAATGAAATATGCACATGCCGGTGGTTATAATCCACCTGTTGTAGTTATTCATGGTAATCAGGTCACTGATTTACCCGATAGCTATAAGCGCTATTTGATGAACTATTTCCGCCGTACTCTGCAAGTGATGGGTACGCCAATCCGTATTCAATTTAAAGAGGGTGAAAACCCTTATGCGGATAAGAAAAATAAATTAACACAATCTCAGTTGCGTAAACGTAAGCGTTTAATGTCACACTTGAAGAAATCTAAATAAGTTAATTTAGCGTC
>JAEYFY010000447.1 GCA_023454395.1 Pseudomonadota bacterium | reverse complement strand
CACGGCAATGCTCACCAAACATTATTGGTCGAGGTAGCAAAAGCATGAGTAAATTTATCGTTTATCCCGCTGTGAGCAACAAACAGTTAGGATTTTATATCGACAGCGCTCGCTGTTCAGGTTGTAAGGCGTGTCAGGTTGCCTGTAAAGATAAAAACAACCTTGATGTCGGACGCAAATTTCGTCGTGTCTATGAAATTACGGGCGGTGGTTATACCCGAAATCCTAAAGGCGCACTGGTCAATAATGTCTTTGCTTACACGTTATCTATTTCTTGTAACCATTGTGACGATCCGATTTGCGTTAAAAACTGCCCAACCACAGCAATGCATAAGCGTGAAGGTGACGGCATTGTGATGGTAGATACAGACAAATGCGTCGGTTGTGGTGCTTGTGCGTGGTCTTGCCCTTATGGCGCGCCACAGATGAACCCAGAAACCAAACAGATGTCAAAATGCGACTTTTGTATCGATTTACAGCAAAAAGGTGAACAACCAGTTTGTGTCGCTACTTGTCCGCTAGGTGCAATTCAATTTGGCCCTATTGATGAACTACGTGAACGCTATGGTGATTTAGATTATGTCACGGGTTTACCTTCCCCTGAAATAACGCATCCTAACCTTGTTATTAACCCACATCAGGGTGCCAATAATGACGGAATTAATAATAAGGGAGAAAGAAAATGAATGAATGGTCATTATTAATCTTCACATTTATGATGAATGCGACCATTGGTCTTGCGCTAACAACAGGGCTTTTTGCTCGTCGCCTTTCTCATTACCTCAATGCTGAAAGCTACTATCGCTTTATGCTATTGGCCTTATTTGTTATTTGCGGATTGGCGGGTTTAGGCTCTATTGCCTCAATCACTCACTTAGGTGTGCCATTAAATGCCCCTAATGCGATTAGAAATGTTTTTTCTGCTTGGCTAAGTCGTGAAGTTGCCGTCACCGCTATTTTTGTTGGCTGCCTAGGCGTAACTTTTTTATGGCTCTGGCGCACTCGCAAACTCTCAATGCTGTTATTAAGTACCAGTATTCTGATTGGGCTATTTGATATTTATTGCATGGCATCGATTTATCGCCATACCTCCATTTTGACATGGATGGACCCAAACACTTATGTGATGTTCTTCGGGGCAATGTTAACACTGGGTGCTGCTATTTTCTTTTTGCTGATCAAAGTATTACAACGCATAGGAAATAAGTTAGGTATTGAAATACCACCAGCTTCTTTCCCAATGCGCTGGAAATGGCAATTATGGGGAATAATGGCATTTAGCTTAATTGGCCGATTACTGTATCAACCTTTTTATGAGCAATATTTAACGAGTACGCTATATAGCCAAAAATCGGTGACATTCCCGTTATCACCTATTCAAGTCTATTACTCTATTGGTTCGTTACGCACGACCTGTTGGATCTTAGCAACCTTTGCCGTATTGGCTTGTGGTTATAGTTTAGTGAAATTCCTAGCCCCTAAAAATCAAGATAAATCAACTGAGTCTATTTTTGCACTTGGCTGTGTGATCGCCATTATCGCTGACTTTATGTTGCGCTATGTTTTCTACTCAATTCACTAATCGTCATTGAGCATGTTGTTTCAATAATAAAAAAACAAACCTCATTAACTGGGGTTTGTTTAAGGAAGTATCAAAAATTATGAGCAGACTCTCTTATTATGCGGCTGCATTTAATTTATTGGGAATTTGTTATTTATTCCCACCTGATGATGACACCAATAAAACTGCACTCAACTTTTTTAAAACTGGGGATTTTGCAACACAGTGGCCTTGTAAAATTGAAAGTCGTTTGTGTGAACGTTTAATTGATTCCGCTTCTATCGATACAGCGCAATTAAAAAACCAATGGCAAAATCTTTTTGTTGGCCCAAATGCATTGCCTGCCCCTCCTTGGGGTTCGGTTTATTTAGATCCTGAGGGTTTATTACAAGGGGATTCTACCCTTGCATTGAGTGAATTTTTAAAACGGGAACGCTTAAAAGTAAACACGCCTTTTCCAGAGCCTGTTGATCATATCGGTTTGATGTTATTTCAAGCGGCAGTATTGGCATCAGAAAAAAGAGAAGACGCGGTTAATGAATTATTTTCCCTTCATTTAACCACATGGCTACCTCACTATTTAAATAAATTAAAAATGAGTGGGTATAGCCAATTTTATAGCACATTAACAGAACTGGTAACCATCACGGTGAACGCATTCAGAAAATAGAAATTTATTAACAACTTATCATCCTAACATAATTATTTAAGGTAATTTGGACCACGCACCCAAATTACCTTTTTTCATTAAGAACATCCCTTTTAAAATTATGATGATTTTAATCCCAAGCGTTTTGTTAAACGACGTAAATTTGCCGGATCAAGTGATAATTCTCGCGCGGTTGCTGCCCAATTTTGGTTATTACGTAGCAATGCTTGTTTAATTAAGTCTCGCTGAAATTCATCCGTAGCTTCTTTTAGATTTTTTTCTTCTGAAGGTAACGTTTGAGCGCCTGAGTGAATTGGATTTTCAGCCCCCAAAGCAAAATGGCTGACTTGTAAAATAAGACTATCGGTTTTATTTCCGGCTCTTGCTAAAACAATTGCTCGGTGAATGGTATGTTCTAATTCACGCACATTACCCGGCCAAGAATAGTGCAATAAATAAAGACGTAACTCAGGGCTAATAATCACTTGAGTAAGATTAAAACGTTGACGATATTGCTCACAAAAATAACCCACTAAGAGCAAAATATCTTCGTCTCTTTCTCGTAATGGCGGAACATGCAAAGGAAAAATGCTTAATCGATGAAAAAGATCAGCACGAAAATTTCCCGCCAAGACTTCTTCCCATAAGTCACGATTTGTTGCGGCTAATACACGGACATTAACGCGTAAATTACGATCATCACCTATCCGTTGAATATCGCCATATTGTAAGACACGCAGTAGTTTAGCTTGGAGTGATAATGATAATTCCCCTATTTCATCAAGAAATAACGTTCCGTTATCTGCCATTTCAAATTTACCACTACGATGGCTAATTGCACCGGTAAAAGCCCCTTTTACATGCCCGAATAATTCACTTTCCGCCACGCTTTCAGGAAGTGCTGCACAATTTAAATAGACTAACGGATTATCTGCACGATTAGACATTTCATGAATGGCTTTTACCACCAGCTCTTTACCGGTTCCTGTTTCACCACTCACTAAAATATTCATATCAGCGGGAGCAACAATTTCTATCTCTTTTTTCAGTTGCATCATCGAAGACGATAAACCAATAATTTCTGTTTTGACTGTGGGCTTAAACGTATTGGTTGGCGTAATTAACATATTTTGATTTTCGAGTTGCTCAATCAATAACGCATTATTTAATGCCCCAGAGGTTAATGCGGCAATTAAACGTAATTCTTCATCACTAAAGGTATCAAACTGATGAGGGTCCATTCCATCAAGCGTTAACGTACCAATTAAATCTTGCCCCGCAAATAATGGTAATCCAACACAAGCATGAACTTTTAAATGTTCTCTATCTGGAATAAGCCCATCATAAGGATCAGGTAAATCACTGTCTGCTGGGAAGCGAACCACATCGCCTGCTCGCGCGATAGTTTCAAGACGAGGATGCCCTTCAAGTAAAAATCGCCGACCTAAAACATCAGGGACAAGGCCATCTATAGCTAATGGAATAAACTGATGAGGCTCATAACGAAGCAACGCTGCTGCATCACAATTTAGCACTTGCCGTAGTGTCGTCACCAGTCGTTGGAACCTATCTTGATGACCTACATCTTTTTGTAATTCAATGGCAATTTTAGCCAGCACATCAACGGAAAAACCCATAAAAACACCTCATAGTCATTATGACTGTTATTATGGTCATTTTGACATGATAAAGATAGTCATATTGACAACATTAAAATCACTACAAAATAAAAATCATTTAAAAACAATAAGATAAAAACTGGCACGCTTTTTGATTATATCAATACATATCCCTATGAAAAGATTAATGAGAAGGAACAATACAAAATGGCTATTCATGTTAAAAACAATGTTAATTGGGTTGGACAACGTGACTGGGAAGTTCGTGATTTTCATGGCACTGAATACAAAACATTATTAGGCAGTAGCTACAACAGTTACCTAATACGTGAAGAAAAAAATGTGCTTATTGATACGGTTGATCATAAATTTAGCCGTGAATTTGTGCAAAATTTGCGCACACAAATTGCTCTGGAAGAGATTGATTACATTATTATTAATCATGCAGAAGAAGATCACGCTGGCGCACTCACTGAGCTGATGTCTTTTATTCCTAATACCCCAATTTACTGCACAGCAAATGCCATTGATTCAATCAATGGTCATCACCATCATCCTGAATGGAATTTTAATATCGTTAAAACAGGCGATAGCCTAGATATTGGTAATGGCAAACAACTCATTTTTGTTGAAACGCCAATGTTACATTGGCCTGACAGCATGATGACTTATTTAACGGGTGATGCGATTTTATTTAGTAACGATGCCTTTGGTCAGCACTATTGTGATGAACGTTTATTTAACGATGAAGTTGACCAAACAGAATTATTTGAGCAATGCCAACGCTATTACGCCAATATTTTGACGCCATTTAGTCGCCTTGTAACACCCAAAATTAATGAAATTTTAGGCTTTAACTTACCTGTTGATATGATTGCTACTTCTCACGGTGTGGTATGGCGTGATAATCCAACGCAAATCGTTGAATTATATTTAAAATGGGCAGCAGACTATCAAGAAGATCGCATCACTATTTTCTATGACACCATGTCAAACAATACACGAATGATGGCAGATGCGATTGCACAAGGTATCAACGAAATTGATCCGAACGTGTTTGTAAAAAGCTACAACGTCGCCAAAAGTGATAAAAATGACATTATCACTAGTGCTTTTCGTTCTAAGGGTGTGTTAGTCGGTTCATCGACAATGAATAATGTGATGATGCCAAAAATTGCAGCGATGCTTGAAGAGATGACTGGTTTACGTTTTCGTAATAAAAAAGCGGCTGCTTTCGGGAGTTATGGCTGGAATGGTGGCGCTGTTGATCGCATTCAAACTCGCTTGATGGATGCCGGATTTGAAACCGCACTGGCGCTAAAAACCAAATGGCGTCCAGATATGCAAGCACAAGAGATTTGTCGTGAATATGGTCGTGAAATTGCACGTCAATGGGCTTTAGCGCCTCTTCCTTCAACTCAATCTTGTTGCACAACCTCATCACAACCTGAAGTTGCCACAAATATTGAAGCGGTAGATTTAGGTCCATGTATGCAATGCAGCGTGTGCCAATGGATTTACGATCCGGCAATAGGCGAACCTATGCAAAACGTTCAACCTAATACGCCATGGAGCGAAGTTCCTGATAGCTTCTTATGCCCTGAGTGCTCATTAGGAAAAGATGTCTTTGATGCGCTGGCAAAGGAGGCAAAATGAGTACAGACCTTCTCAATAATGGGATTGTGATTATTGGTGCGGGCTTTGCCGCGCGCCAATTAGTCAAAAATATTCGCAAATTTAATACCGATATTCCCATTACTCTCATTGCTTCAGACAGCATTGATGAATATAACAAGCCAGATTTAAGCCATGTTATTAGTCAGGCTCAAACTGCAGATGATTTAACAAAACAAACAGCGAAAGACTTTGCACAACAGTATCAATTAGCGATTTATCCTTATACGCAAATTATTGATATTAATACGGATGAAAAACGTATTCAGAGCGCCCAAGGTGAGCAATGGTATTACGATAAATTGATATTAGCGACAGGAGCTAAAACTTATTGCCCTGCTATTTCAGGTCATGAGTTAATGTTTACGCTTAATAGCCAACAAGAGTATCGAACTTATCAGGCACAAATTCATCAAGCTAAACGTATATTAATTTTAGGTGCAGGATTAATTGGCACTGAATTAGCCATGGATTTTAGTCGGGCAGGCAAAGAGGTGATCCTTGCCGATATTTCAGGGCAATTATTATCTTCCCTGATCCCCTCCGATCTCAGTGGTCGCTTACAATCGAGCCTCACTGAAATTGGTGTTCGATTAATGCTCAAATCACCGTTACAGTCATTAACACAAACAGATAACGGAATTTTAGCGACATTTAATCAGCATCATCAATTAACCGTTGATTGTGTTATTGCCGCAACAGGGCTTGCGCCGAATATAGCACTTGCTCATTTGGCAGGTTTACATACTGACCGTGGGATTATTGTGAATGAATATCTACAAAGTAGTGACAAAGATATTTATGCCTTAGGTGATTGTGCACAAATAAAGGGAAATTTATTACCTTTTTTACAACCCATCCAATTAAGTGCGATGCATTTAGCAAAATCACTTGTAGGTGAAAATAATGCACCTCTTAATTTACCGCCAATGATTATTCGGGTGAAAACGCCGTTAATGCCTCTACATCTTGCCGGTGAAACCGCACGTAATGACTTAACGTGGAATATTAACACAACACAATCGGGTGTTATCGCTAAAGGCTTTGATCAAAATGACGTATTACGTGCCTTTGTGGTAACAGAAGAGCAGGTAAAAGAAGCTTTTACATTATTGCGAGCGCTGTCCGCTTAATTTAAATAACATACGAGATGCTGATATGAATTTACGTGATAAACCTCTCGGCCAACTGGCTTTATCTATTTCAGGTGCCAGTGCCATATTTCGTCAATATAACCTCGACTTTTGCTGTGGAGGGAAAAGAACATTAAGTAAATCTGCAGAAAAAGCAGGACTCAATATTGATGAAATTGAAAATAAACTTATCGCTCTTTCAGAACAACCTTTAGAAAAAGATTGGCGACAAGCACCATTAAGTGAAATTATTGATTTTATTATTGTTCGTTATCATGACAAGCACAGAGCGCAATTACCAGAGCTTATTCTACAAGCGGAAAAAGTAGAGCGGGTTCATGAAGCAAAACCGACTGTTCCAAAAGGACTAGCTCGTCAATTAACACTATTATTAGATGAACTGACAAGCCATATGATGAAAGAAGAACGCATTCTCTTTCCTATGATAAAAAATGGATTAGGAAACCAAGCCAGTGCCCCCATTAGTGTTATGGAACACGAACATGATGATGCAGGAGAAATTGTTGAAGTAATTAAGTTTATTACCAAAAACGTTACACCACCACCTGAAGCCTGTACAACATGGCGAGTGCTTTATAATGGTATTAATGAGTTTATTGATGACTTAATGAATCATATTAGCTTAGAAAACAACTTATTATTTCCAAGAGCATTAGCGGGCGAGTAATAGTTCACACACAGGGGATTTCATCATCCCCTGCTATTTTTATAGTGATCAATAAAATCTACCGCTCACCTTGAGTATCTATCAACAAACGCTGATTTATATATTCGATAGTCTCATCTATCGTCATAATATTATTAACAACATTAGTGATCCCTTGTCCGATAATAATTTCGGCTTGGCGTAAATTAAATAACTTACCATTAGGTACCGAAGATTCGCGTATTCCCTTATTAATTTCTTGATAAGCCAATGTCATCCATGGGTAACGATGGCTAATTTCTTGATTATGGCTGAAATTTTGGTGATTACTGTTCCCACCTAATAAAATAAGGTGATCCATTACCATTGGGGAATAAAGCCAGCGATAAAATTGCTCTGCATATTGTGCTTTTTGGCTATATCGCGAAACGCCTAATACACCACCGCCTAATTGTGGAATACTTCCGGGAACCGGTGCAAAACCCGTTTTAGGTAAAATATTGCTATGAGCGACATCATTAAATAAATTCATATAAGCGATCAGCATAGCAAGATGCCCTTGCTCAAATAGCCTAACCGACTCACTCCACCACTTATTATGAATATTCTCAGTGATCGACAACTGTTTTAAATATTCTTCTAATATTTCACCTGCTAAAGGCATTTCTAATCTAGGAATATTATGACTTCCGATTAAACACCCACCTTTGGCGTAATAACGTAATAGATACTCTGTTGCAATCAGCCCTGCACTGCCCAATGTTGTTGAAGCGCCCATTGGGCGGCTTAATTGCCCTTCTTCATATTGTTCAGTAAAGAACTGCGTCACATTATCGTATTCTTCAAATGTTGTCGGTACGGCTAATTCATTACCTGTTTTTTCGTAATACATTCTTTTTAAAATAGGATCTTCAAACAAGTCTTTTCGATAAAACAGAAGTTGCGCACTAGCATCAAAAGGCATGGCATAAGCAACATTATTCACTAAGCTAAATTTCTGCTGAGTAGGCAGTGAAAAATTATTTAATAAGTCCGTTAGCCCATGACCAATCTTATCTAATGGCTGTAATATTCTTTCCGCAAACCAAGGAAAACAGGCCATATCAATACGCAATAAATCATAATAGGGATGTAAATGTAACTGACTTAAAATTTGATAGACTTCATCGTAAGGATGTATCGCTAAATTAACTTTAATTCCTGTTTGACGATAAAAATGAGGCAGCAGTTTTTTTAATGCACTCGTTGAAGGGCTAGGTAAAATCAGTAAATTAAGACTGATATCTGCTTTATCCTCACTGATAACGGCTGGCGTTAAAGTATAAAGATGGTCACTTTGATTACGCACACAAGTCACATTAATTTCCGTTATTTCACTCTCATCCTCAGCTTGCATTAATGCATCCATCACTTCTAATCCGAGTTGAGCATAATTCATTGGAAAGCAATACAACCCTTTTAATACAGGTGGAATATTGTCGCTCAATGCAAAAATAGGTGGACAATCATTATGACTACCGAAATAGCTCGCTTGCGTTAAATAACGTGCTTTTTCTATATCTTGAGCGATAAATATGTCTGGGATTTGCTCTAGAGAAAAGAAATCAAACGCAATTTTATAACTCTCTTCATCGGATGCACAAAGCACCACATGTTTTTTATTGGGCGCATTCTCTAAAAGTCGATTTTGTAATTCATTGGCAAAGTTTTGATTATTTAAATAATCGCGACTCCCCATAAAAATACCCACTAATTGACCTGTCGTTTTTGCAACCTGTTGGCAAATAGCTTCTGCTGCTTGAGCAAAGTCGAGTGTGAAGGAACGTTGAGCATTAAGAGGTTGGCGATAAACAAATGCAACTTGAGAAGGTGATAATTTTAACGTGTCAAAATAGATATTTGCATCTTTGAGGCAACTAACGGTGACCACTTGTTTATAGCCACCCGCAGCAATTTTCTGTAATGCCTCTAATTCTGTGGTTTCAAGATCGTCTGTTAAAAACAGATCGTAAGTAACCTCAGGGAAGTGAGCAATAGACTGCCTTAACGAATTAAAGAAAACAGCATATTTTTCAGAAACTAATTGAGGTAAAAGTATCGCAATTTTATGGCTTTTATTAGCTCTTAACAGTTGGGCCTGCGTATTTAATTGATAGCCCATTTGTTTGGCGGCTTGATACACAGCTTCAATTTTCTCAACACTTACATTTCCACGTTTATTCAATACGTTAGAAACCGTTCCATGAGAGACACCTGCTAGTTTTGCAATATCTTTAATCGTTGCCATTGACCTTTTTCCATCTCAATTTCTGCTTTTACTAGCATACCTGAATTATTTATCCCGACTACCGCTAATTAATTTGAACGTTCCATTTTTAATTTGTTTATAAAACAAGCGTTTGTTTCTTATCTCAAATAAATGATTATCAATATCAATTAAAATTTATTTCAATAATAATCAATAAGATAATAAATTTAATTTGAATAAGATCACTGATCTGATCTTCATTTATTGGCAAACCATTCTCATCACTTTATTATTGGAACGTTCAAATTTATCTATGTCTTATAGATAGCCAACACCAGATAATTAATAAAATCATAATAAAACAATAGGATAAGGGGATTTCTTATGAAACTTCATTTTTTAGGGACGGCTGCCTCAGAAGGCATACCCAATCCCTTCTGCCGTT
>JAEYFY010000432.1 GCA_023454395.1 Pseudomonadota bacterium | reverse complement strand
CGCTGGTCAGGTTCATTTACGTCAAGGTTTCTTCACTGTACAGCAAGCATGTCCAACTTGTCATGGTCGCGGTAAAGTGATTAAAGAGCCTTGCTCTAAATGTCATGGTGATGGTCGTGTTGAACGCGCGAAAACGCTGTCCGTCAAAATTCCAGCCGGTGTTGATACAGGCGATCGTATTCGCTTAAGTGGTGAAGGTGAAGCCGGTGAAAACGGCGCACCAGCAGGCGATTTATACGTGCAGGTTCATGTTCGCCAACATCATATTTTTGAACGTGATGGCAATAATCTTTACTGTGAAGTCCCTATTAACTTCGCCATTGCTGCGTTAGGTGGCGAGATTGAAGTCCCAACACTTGATGGTCGTGTGAAACTTAAAATTCCAGCAGAAACACAAACTGGCAAAATGTTCCGCATGAAAGGCAAAGGCGTTAAATCAGTACGAAGTAGTAGTATTGGTGACTTAATGTGCCGCGTTGTGGTTGAAACACCAGTTAAACTCAATGAAAAACAAAAAGAGTTAATGCAACAACTGGGTGAATCATTTGGTGGCAAGAGTGGTGAGAAAAATACCCCTCGTTCCAAAAGCTTTTTAGATGGTGTGAAAAAATTCTTTGATGATTTAACCAAATAATTTCTCTTATCACCTTCAAAAAGACCTGATGATAAATTTTGTCATCAGGTCTTTTTATTTGAATGATGTTTAATGTTATCCCATCTTGATAGCAACAATACCGGCTAAAATCACTAAACACGCCAATAGCTGTTTACGGTTAAATTGCTCTTTTAACAGATAAACAGATAAGATCATGGCAAATAATACGCTGGTTTCTCTTAGTGCAGCGACAAGCACAATAGAGGCATGACTCATCGCCCATATCACTATGCCATAGCTTACCAATTGCATCACGCCACCAAAGAAAGCAGGCTTCCAATAACTCTTTATCTTGGTTTTTAAATGTTGGCGATAACGAAGCCAAGCAAGTAAATACATTGCGATGCCATTTAAAAAGAAGAGCCATAAAATATAAGCAAACGGTGTTTCACCTACACGAGAGCCATTACCATCAGATAAGGTATAACTTGCGGTAAATAATGCAGTAAGTAACGCAAAAAAGAGTGCATCTTTATGTAAATTAAATTCTGCTATTTTTCTACTACGTGAGATAAGGATAATACCCAGAATAATAAATAAAATACCGAGTAAGCCAGTTATGGGTAGTGTTTCATGAAAGAGAAAAAAACCAAGAAAAGCAGTCATTAATGGCGCACTACCACGAGAGATAGGGTAGACCTGATTAAAATCAGCCAATGTATAACAACGACTTAAAGAGAGTGTGTAACCAATATGAAATAAAACAGAAAGGGCAAGCCATTTCCATGCACCGACATCAGGTAGCCCAACCCAAAATAGGGCGGGTAGAGTTACAACACCTGAAAAAAAAGTCAGTAATGAGATCCCTAAAAATCGATCACTACCTACTTTAACCAATGCATTCCAACAGGCATGAAAGATAGCAGCAAATAAAACGGCAATAAAAATAGTAAGCGACATATTGATAGAAACCTTAATAAAACGAGAGTATTCACTATCTATAAGACAATAACATAATGGTTAAATAGTGAAATGCATGACAATTTCTTTTCTCTTATAATTTTGGAATGCTGTAAATAAAAAAGATAAAAATAATAAATTTTTTGATAATTAAAGATTGATGTGTTTGAACTATTTTATCAATTGGTATGATTTATCAAAAAAGATGCTTGTTTTCACTTAATTGTAGAAAATAATATTTATATTCAATGTGTTATTTTAATTGTTTTTAATTATTCTTAATTTTTATTGCTCTTTTGTTTTTGAAAAATTATGTTGATGAATTGATAATATTCATCTTGTTTTTCTTAATATTTCTTTTTTAATTCGAATAATCCGAGTTATTATCCATAAATAATCTGTTTTTTACGAATTCATAATTAGCATATTATTAACAAGATTAGTGATTTTGAGGTTAATATTATGACGGCAATTATTAGACAATTTTTGAGATTAGAGGCATCAGGCGGTATTCTTCTGATTATTGCTGCTATTATCGCATTGATCATGGCGAATACACCTCTAAGTGCTTTGTATAATGAGTTTTTATCAATTCCAATTATGATCAAATTCGGCGCGTTCGAACTTGATAAGCCATTATTGCTTTGGGTTAATGATGCCTTAATGGCGATCTTTTTCTTAGTGGTCGGATTGGAAGTTAAACGTGAATTAAAAGAAGGCTCTTTAGCCCAGCGTGATAGAGCTATTTTCCCTGCGATAGCCGCAGTAGGTGGTATGTTAGCTCCAGCATTGGTTTATTTGATGTTTAATCATACGGACCCTGTTGGGCAGCAAGGTTGGGCAATTCCAGCTGCAACAGACATTGCTTTTGCGCTGGGTGTTATGGCGTTGCTGGGCAAGCGCGTTCCAGTTGAGTTAAAAGTCTTTTTATTAGCATTAGCCATCATTGATGACTTGGGTGTGATTGTCATTATTGCGCTCTTTTATTCAAAGAGTATTGCACTAATACCTCTTGCTTTGGCGGGTTTGATAGTGATTGCTTTGGGCATAATGAACTGGCGCAAAGTGGGTAATACGGCTGCTTATTTAATTCTTGGATTCATCTTGTGGGTGTGTATTTTAAAATCAGGTATTCATGCCACCATTGCAGGTGTGATTGTTGGATTCCTTATCCCATTGAGAAATAAAGAAGGTGATTCTCCTTCTGAAGAATTAGAGCATGTGCTACATCCTTGGGTTGCCTATTTTATTTTGCCGCTGTTTGCATTTAGTAATGCAGGAGTTTCTTTAAATGGTGTAACACTTGATGGCATGTTATCTGCTTTACCGTTAGGTATCGCGTTAGGTCTATTTTTAGGTAAGCCGATTGGAATTTTCCTCTTTAGTTGGATTTCGGTAAAACTAGGCATTGCAAAATTGCCAGATGCGATTAATCTTAAGCAAATATTTGCAGTATCTGTGCTATGTGGTATCGGTTTTACTATGTCTATCTTTATCGCAGGGTTAGCATTTGATGGCGCGGATGAAGCTTATAATACCTATGCTAAGCTTGGTATTTTAGTCGGTTCAACAGTAGCCGCTGTTGTGGGATATTTGTTACTTCGTTCTGTTTTACCGAAGTTAAAAACGAAGTCAATATAGGGAAATTTATTACGGACTTGAGTTTCTCAACACAATAAATACCGAGTTATATATTTAAACCTACGGTGCAATACAGTGTATTGTGCCGTAGGTGTTTTTATGAGGATTGGATGCAAGGAAAGCCAATCGCACACTAATGCGTTATTACATAGTCTGTGTTTGAAGCACAGAAGTTGAAAGGAAGATAGCTATGCGGGTGTCACATCTCAATTTTAACCATCTTTATTATTTTTGGCATGTGTGTAAAGAAGGCTCTGTTGTGGGTGCAGCGCAAGCGCTGTATCTGACACCTCAGACAATTACAGGGCAAATTAAAGCATTAGAAGAAAGATTGGGTGGCAAGTTGTTTAAACGCCAAGGAAGGGGATTAGTTCCTTCAGAATTGGGTCAGCTTATTTTTCGTTATGCCGATAAAATGTTTATGCTCAGCCAAGAAATGCTGGATATCGTTAATTACAGTCGTGAATCGAATTTACTGTTTGATGTCGGTGTTGCGGATGCGTTATCAAAACAATTAGTCAGTCGCGTATTAGAAACGGCTGTTATTGATAATGAGCAAATCCATCTGCGTTGTTTTGAATCTACTCATGAGCTATTACTAGAGCAATTAAGTCAGCATAAGCTGGATATGATCCTATCAGATTGCCCAGTGGATTCGTCACAACAAGAAGGTTTGTTCTCTGTAAAACTTGGCGAATGTAATATGAGCTTTTTTTGCAGTCACCCTCTTCCTGAAAAACCGTTTCCTGAATGCTTAGAAGAGCGAAAACTCCTTATTCCGGGACGTCGATATATGTTAGGTCGCCATTTATTAACATGGATACGTAATAAAAACCTGCAAGTAGAAATATTGGGTGAGTTTGATGATGCGGCATTAATGAAAGCATTCGGCTTAAATTATAATGCTATCTTTGTAGCGCCTTCACTGTATACCGATGAAACTTTTGCTCAGAGTAATATCGAAGAGATTGGGAAGCTTGATACGGTAAAAGAAGAGTACTACGCGATTTTTGCAGAGCGAATGATCCAACATCCAGCAGTTCAACGTGTTTGTAATACTGATTTTTCTGAACTCTTTAATGGGGATAAAAAGAGCGTTGCAAACCCATAAGTAGATTGCGATTAAACCGTAGACAACAAAAAACCGGCATAAGCCGGTTTTTTATAACACAAGAAAGCAATATTACATTGCTTTGATTTGTGCTTGCAGATTAGCTTTATGACGTGCAGCTTTATTCTTGTGAATTAAGCCTTTAGTTGCCTGACGGTCAACAATCGGTTGCATGTCATTAAATGCTTTTTGTGCTGCTTCTTTATCACCTGAAGCAACTGCTGCGTATACTTTTTTGATGTAAGTACGCATCATAGAACGACGGCTTGCGTTGTGCTGACGACGCTTTTCAGACTGAACCGCACGTTTCTTAGCTGATTTGATATTAGCCAAGTTCCAACTCCCAAATATATTCTAGCGAGGACAAATACAAAGGTGAAGGAATATGCCTTTTCAACCTAAGTTTGTCAATGGATTTATACAAAATTAGCGTCGTTGTACGCGACACTTGTTTCGTTGTGATGGCGCAAGATTTTATCAGTTAAGACGGGTAGAATACAGTCTTTTGAGTGAAAAAATCATCAAAATCGTGTATATGAGTAATAAATAATAGATTCTAATAGGATCTACGCTTGATTTTATGCGATTTTATAACCAAGAAGTGAGTGATAGTCCATTTTTTGTTTGATGTGAGCAATCAAATTTAAGAATAACAGTGAATCGACTTGTCGAGATATTACTCATCAATAAACATTGATATATTGGGTTACTCTCAAGCCTTTGACAAGGTATAATCCAATAATTTCCACGGTATTGAGCCAGTTATGGAGCTAATTCGCGGTATACAAAATATTAGAGCGCTACACCACGGTTGCGTTCTGACGATTGGGAATTTTGATGGTGTCCATAGAGGCCATCAGGCATTATTGAAACATTTGAAGCAAGAGGCATCACAGCGAGGATTACCCACGGTTGTGATGACATTTGAGCCTCAGCCACTTGAGTTCTTTTTACCAGAAAAGGCACCAGCGCGTCTGACTCGTTTACGAGACAAGATTAAGTATTTAGCTGAATGTGGTATTGATTACCTTTTGTGTGTCAAATTTGATAAACAATTTGCGGCACAAACCCCAGAAGAATTTGTTTCATCACTCTTGGTGAATAAGTTAGGGGTAAAGTTTCTTGCTATTGGCGATGATTTTCGCTTTGGCAAAAACCGTGAAGGTGATTTCCATTTTTTACAACAAGCCGGTGTTAGATATGGATTTGAAGTCGCGAATACAGAAAGTTATTGCGATAAAGGATTGCGTATCAGTAGCACTGCGGTACGAGAAGCGTTACTCAATGATGATTTAGTTCTTGCTGAATCACTACTAGGACACCCTTACAGCGTTTGTGGGCGTGTTGTTCATGGTAATGAATTGGGTAGAACCATTGGTTTTCCGACAGCCAATATTCCTATGAAACGCTTAGTTGCACCAGTTAAAGGCGTTTATGCCGTTGATGTCTATTTATCAGATAATCAATCACCTTTACCCGGTGTGGCAAATATCGGAAGTCGTCCTACTGTACAAGGGAAGGGCGTACAATTAGAAGTTCATTTAATCGACGTTAATATGGATTTATATGGACGTCGTATTGATGTTGTGTTACGAAAGAAATTACGTAATGAACAGCGATTTGCATCATTGGATGCATTGAAGCAGCAAATCGCAGATGATGTGGCTACTGCTAGGGATTTTTTATCGCAGCGGTCGGAGTCATAAACTAGCGGAAAATTGGAACTGAGAATCGAATGAGTGACTATAAAAATACCCTGAACTTACCAGAAACAGGGTTCCCTATGCGCGGGGATTTAGCAAAGCGCGAGCCAGAGATGTTATCACGTTGGTACAAAGAAGGTTTGTATCAAGCAATTCGTCAGGCTAAAAGTGGTAAGAAAACATTTATTTTGCACGATGGCCCTCCATACGCCAACGGCAATATTCATATTGGTCACTCAGTAAACAAAATTCTCAAAGATATTATTATTAAATCCAAAGGGCTGTCAGGCTTTGATTCTCCGTACATTCCAGGATGGGATTGTCACGGATTACCTATTGAACTAAAAGTTGAACAAATCGTAGGTAAACCAGGAGAGAAAATATCTGCAGCGCAATTCCGCGAGGAATGCCGTAAATACGCTTACGAGCAAATTGAAGCACAGAAAAAAGATTTTATTCGTTTAGGTGTTCTAGGAGATTGGGAAAAACCTTATCTTACAATGGACTATAAAACTGAAGCGAATACTATCCGTGCATTAGCGCGCATTATCGCAAATGGTCACTTGTTAAAAGGGGCTAAACCTGTTCACTGGTGTACTGCATGTGGTTCATCGCTGGCAGAAGCTGAAGTTGAATATTACGATAAAACTTCACCTTCGATTGATGTGCGTTTCACCGCCGTTGATCCAAACGCAGTTGCCGCAAAATTCCATGCAACAACAGATAAACCTATTTCTTTGGTTATCTGGACAACAACGCCTTGGACATTACCTGCTAACCGCGCCATCGCATTAAATGCTGAATTTAATTACGCGTTAGTCTCTTTTAACGATGAATGCGTGATTTTAGCCGCTGATCTTGTTGAAGGCGTAATGAAGCGTATTGGCGTAACAAGCTGGACTGTTTTAGGTGAATGCAAGGGTGCTGATTTAGAACTACTGCGCTTTAATCATCCATTTATGGGCTTTGATGTACCTGCAATTTTAGGTGATCACGTTACTTTAGAAGCGGGTACAGGTGCTGTTCATACTGCACCAGGCCACGGCCCTGATGACTTCGTGATTGGTCAAAAATACGGTTTAGAAGTCGCAAACCCAGTTGGTCCAAATGGTTGTTACTTGGCTGGTACTTATCCAACATTAGATGGCGTGTTTGTTTTTAAAGCGAATGATGTGATTGTAGAGCTGTTAAAAGAAAAAGGCGCTCTATTACATCACGAAGCCATGCAACACAGTTACCCATGTTGCTGGAGACATAAAACTCCGGTTATTTTCCGTGCTACACCACAATGGTTTATTGGCATGGATAAAAACGGTTTACGTCAGCAATCATTAAAAGAGATCAAAGGTGTTAAATGGATCCCTGATTGGGGTCAAGCACGTATTGAATCAATGGTTGAAAACCGTCCTGACTGGTGTATCTCTCGTCAGCGTACTTGGGGAACGCCAATGTCTCTGTTTGTTCACAAAGAGACTCAAGAGCCACATCCACGTACTTTAGAGTTGATGGAAGAAGTGGCAAAACGTGTTGAAGTGAGTGGTATTCAAGCATGGTGGGATTTAGATATCCGTGAAGTGCTGGGTGATGAAGCTGACGATTACATGAAAACGCCAGATACACTGGATGTTTGGTTCGATTCAGGATCAACACACTCAACAGTTGTTGATGCGCGTCCTGAATTCCACGGCAATTCAGCAGATATGTACTTAGAAGGCTCTGACCAACATCGTGGTTGGTTTATGTCTTCACTGATGATCTCGACTGCAATCAAAGGCAAAGCGCCTTACCGTGAAGTGTTAACGCATGGTTTTACCGTAGATGGACAAGGTCGTAAAATGTCTAAATCTATCGGTAACACAGTAAGCCCACAAGATGTAATGGATAAACTGGGTGCTGATATCCTACGTTTATGGGTTGCATCAACAGATTACACAGGTGAAATTGCTGTATCTGATGAGATCTTAAAACGTTCAGCAGATACTTATCGCCGTATTCGTAATACTGCGCGTTTCTTCTTAGCTAACTTAAATGGATTTGATCCTGCAAAACACCAAGTTAAGCCAGAAGATATGGTCACGTTAGATCGCTGGGCAGTAGGTCGTGCGAAAGCAGCACAAGCGGATATCCTAAAACATTATGAAAATTACGATTTCCATAATGTTATTCAGCGCCTGATGCAGTTCTGTTCAGTGGAAATGGGTTCTTTCTACTTAGATATCATCAAAGACAGACAGTACACTGCGAAAAGCGATAGCGTTGCTCGTCGTAGTTGCCAAACAGCGTTATTCCATATCTGTGAAGCATTAGTTCGTTGGATGGCGCCAGTTATGTCATTCACAGCAGATGAGATCTGGAATGAGTTACCAGGCGAACGTGCAAAATATGTCTTAACAGAAGAATGGTATACCGATTTATTCGGCTTAGATGCGTCAGAAACTTTAAATGATGACTACTGGGCTGAATTACTTGCCGTTCGTGGTGAAGTCAACAAAGTATTAGAGCAAGCGCGTACAGATAAACAACTGCGTGGCTCTTTAGAAGCATCAGTAACGCTGTATGCAGATAAAGCTTTAGCAGATAAGTTAAATGCGTTAGGTAACGAACTGCGTTTTGTTTTATTAACTTCTCAAGCGAAAGTGGCAGATATTAATGAAGCACCAGAAACAGCATTAGCTTCTGATATGGCGGGTTTAAAAATCGCCTTTAACAAAGCAGATGGCGAAAAATGCCCTCGTTGCTGGCATTATGCGACAGATATCGGTCAAGTAGCGGAACACGCTGAATTATGCGGACGCTGTGTTACTAACGTAGCCGGTAACGGTGAAGAACGTAAGTTTGCTTAATTAATGAAGAAAACACTTTGCTCTACAGGTTTACGCTGGCTATGGCTAGC
>JAEYFY010000423.1 GCA_023454395.1 Pseudomonadota bacterium | reverse complement strand
AAAAAACTTTCTGCGCTTATTTTAGCGGCTGCAACTCTTGCGCCTTCTATTTCTTTTGCTCACCAAGCAGGTGATTTCTTATTCCGTGCAGGTACTGCAACAGTTCGTCCTAATGCGGGTTCTGATGATGTATTAGGTATTGGGCATTTTGAAGCTAATAATAATACCCAATTAGGTTTAACTTTCGGGTATATGATCACTGATAATATCGGTGTTGAGTTATTAGCAGCTACTCCTTTTGAGCACAAAGTATCATTAACAAACTTTGGTGAAATTGCGACTGTTAAACATTTACCACCAACATTAATGGCACAATATTACTTCGGTAATGGCGAAGATAAACTACGTCCTTATTTAGGTGCAGGTCTTAATTTTACCACTTTCTTTGATGAGAAATTCAATTCAGCGGGTAAAAATGCCGGCTTATCTGACTTAGATCTCAAGGATTCATGGGGCTTTGCAGCACAAGCAGGTTTAGATTATAACCTCGATAAAAACTGGATGCTGAATGCGTCTGTTTGGTGGATGAACATCGAAACGGATGTTAAATTTAAAGCGGGTGAAGATAGACAATCAATTAGCACACGTTTAGACCCATTTGTATTTATGTTTGGTGTGGGTTACCGTTTCTAATTATTCTTTCTTTAAAAGAATATCTCATAATGAAAAAGCGAAGATTACCTTCGCTTTTTTTTTATCTTTTTGATTTACTAAAAATCTTTCATTTCTAGATTATATACAACTTCTTTTTTTATTATTAATACCTGAATTATGAGTTATTAAAAGCAGCGTTAAATAGGTAAATATACATCTGAAATAAGGCATTTAGTATTTTAACATCCATTAAAATGTATTTTATATACATCTTTTATTTATTGATATTATCAAAATAAAAAAGTGTAGTTTTATTTATTAAGAGTTGCTGGCATTTTAATGAGTAAAAGAGTGTATTTTATTGATGCATTTAAAATGCATCTTTATATTTGAATTTAGTAAAACGGCTTTATCTATCAATGGATAGAAGAAAATAGAAAAAGAATAAAATGATATCAACATAGGAGATATTCAGGGTAATTAGGTGGTTAAATTACAACCTTAAAATGATTAATAATATTTATTATTTATTCTTTTTATGAGCTATTTTTAGCGAGGAATAAAGATAGGTGTTTTTTAGCTTATTTGTCTTTTTTTGCAAAAATTGATCTGCTTTATGAAAGATTAAACAGTTAAGACAAAAGTTAGGACAAAAAAAGACCACCGAAGTGGTCTAAAAAGTAAGGCTAAAGGAAGACTAGAATAAAGAGAGGATCAGCGAATAACCATTGAGTTGATAACACCTTTTACGCCAGTCACTTTACGTGTTGTTTCAACGGCACGATTAGCATCCGCTTGAGAAGAGACAAAACCACTTAGTTGAACTTTGCCTTTAAATGTTTCAACGCTAATTTGTGTTGAGTTAAGATTTTTTTCACCTACTAATGCAGTTTTTACTTTAGTGGTGATCACTGAGTCATCAAAATAACCCCCAGTGCCCTCTGATGTTGCAGTGGGTGAACATGCAGATAAGGTAAATGCCATCAGCAATGCTGCCATAACGGCAGAGATTTTTGCCCATAGTTTCATTATCAAACTCCTTGTAATCACATTGTTGGTTGAGTATTTATGAAAAGAAAATATAAAGTACCTTATAAAGTATGACCAAAAAATAAAAATTCGCCCAATTTTAGATAAAAAGATTATTTGATTAAGAATATCGAAGAGTAAATAAGAGCGCGGTTTATCGCGGTTTCAGCAGTCAATGAGTGGGATTGAATAGACAATAAATTAAGAATAATCCGCTTAGAAAAATCGCAATTATTTCTCTAAAGCGGATCTTAGTCGGTGTATTTAAAGCAATTAGGCGAGGGTGGCTGCCTTCATCTCTTTCACAAATGTCGTCAGTGCTTTTAACATCACATCGGGTTGATGAAGATTTTTCTCAATAATTTGAACCACGGCAGAGCCTGAAATAGCCCCAGCCGCGCCATTTGCAATCGCTTCTTTCACTTGTTTAGGTTCTGAAATACCAAACCCTTGTAATGCAGGGGGAGCATTATAGGTTTTTAGCTTATCAGTAAGATGTGTTAGTGATTGTTCTGCGCGTTTATCTGTACCAGTTACCCCTGCTCTTGATAGTAAATAGGTATAACCTTTACCTGATGCAGCCAACTCTTGTAAAAGTTCATCATCAGCATTAGGTGGGCAAATAAAAATAGGGCTGATATTGGCGCGTTGTGCTGCTTCACGAAACTCTTTTGATTCACGTAAAGGTACATCACCAATTAAAACAGAGTCCACGCCAGCTTGTTCGCATTTACTGTAAAAATTATCAATGCCATTACTAAAAACAAGGTTGGCATACACTAATAAGCCAATAGGAATATTAGGATGTTTTTTACGTACACTTGTTAAAAGTGCAAAGCAATCCGTGGGGGTGACACCTACATTCAGCGCCCGTAAATTAGCGCCTTGAATAGTAGGACCATCAGCAAGAGGATCGGAAAATGGAATACCAATCTCTAATGCATCTGCACCACCTTCAATTAACGCATCAATAATTTTTAATGACAGCTCAGGAGAAGGATCACCTAATGTGACAAAAGGAACGAATGCGCCTTGCTGTTTTTGTGCTAATGCTTCAAAGCATACTTGATAACGGCTCATTAGATTTCTCCTCTTGCTGCTAAAATATCGTTTACAGTAAAAATATCTTTATCACCACGACCTGATAAGTTCACAATTAATAGCTGCTCTTTGTCAGGATTTTGTGCAATTAATTTCAGTGCATAAGCCAATGCATGAGAAGATTCTAAGGCTGGAATAATCCCTTCACGGCGAGAAAGTGCTTTAAATGCTTCTATAGCTTCATCATCGGTAACAGAAACATAATCAGCACGGCCAATGCTATTTAAATGTGCGTGTTGAGGTCCGACAGATGGGAAATCAAGACCTGCTGAAATTGAATATGACTCTTCAATTTGCCCTTCATCCGTCTGCATGATTGGGGATTTCATACCAAAATAGATCCCTAATTTCCCATGTTTTAGTGGTGCGCCATGTTCGCCCGTTTCAATACCTTTACCCGCAGGTTCAACACCAATTAGTTGCACCGAAGTTTCGGGGATAAAGGAAGCAAATAAACCGATAGCGTTAGAACCACCGCCAATACAAGCGATAGCAGCATCAGGTAGACGACCTTCACGCTCCAGAATTTGTGCTTTAGCTTCATCACCAATCATACGTTGAAACTCACGGACAATAGTTGGATAAGGATGAGGACCTGCCGCAGTTCCTAATAAGTAATGCGCGCGATCGTAACAACCAGACCAGTCACGTAATGCCTCATTACACGCATCTTTTAAGGTAGATGAACCACTGTGAACAGGGATCACTTCGGCACCCATTAAGCGCATACGAAATACGTTAGGCGATTGACGTTCGACGTCTTTAGCCCCCATATAGATACGACATTTCATATTAAGTAGTGCGCAGGCTAAAGCTGTTGCAACACCGTGTTGACCCGCACCCGTTTCTGCAATAATTTCGGTTTTACCCATACGTTTTGCTAACAAGGCTTGACCCAATACTTGGTTAGTTTTATGCGCGCCGCCATGCAGTAAATCTTCACGTTTTAGATATAAACGAGTTCGTGTGCCTTCCGTTAAATTACGACAGAGCGTAAGAGCCGTAGGTCTGCCTGCGTAATTTTTTAATAAATCTTGGAATTCTTGCTGAAAAGAGGGATCGTTTTGCGCATCAATAAAAGCTTGTTCGAGTTGATCCAATGCAGGAATTAAGATTTCAGGTACATATTGGCCACCAAATTCGCCAAAGTAGGGGTTAAGTTTTCTCATTGTGATGTCATCCTGTTTAAAATTTTATTTTTGTGAAATTTAGCTTAGCTGTAATTGTGCAAATACTTGGTTCAGACGTTGTGCATCTTTTATGCCAGGAGCCGATTCTACTCCGGAGTTAAAATCAAGCCCTATACAACCTGTTTTAACTGCATCCAAACAGTTTTCACTGTTAAGACCGCCTGCAAGTAATGCTTTTTCACGTAATGTATTAGGAATTTTTTGCCAATTAAACGTTGTTCCTGTGCCACCAGTGCCGTTATCAAGTACATATTTATTAACGTGTGACACAGGAGAAATATCTGTATGGGTTGCCATATTTATTGCTTGCCAAATCTCACAGCTAGGTTGAATGCTTTGTCTAAGTTGCTCAATAAACTGAGCATCTTCTTGTCCGTGTAATTGAATGGCAGCTAAATTGAGTTTTTCAGCATAGTCACAAATAAGCGCTATAGATTGGTTTTGAAAAACGCCTACAAAAGCCAAAGGTGCTTGTGTAATCAACTCTTGTGCTTGTGACAACGTCACTTTGCGAGGGGATTTTTCTGCAAAAATCAGCCCTGCATAATAAGCACCCGCTTGATAAACCGCTTTTACATCTTGTGTGCGAGTTAACCCGCACACTTTATGCTTTCCCAAAACTAGCGCTCTCACCGCTTGGTCAATATTTTCTTGTGACATTAGAGCGCTACCTACCAGAAAACCATTAGCATATTGGCTTAATTCTTGAACTTGCTGGTGGGTGTGAATACCTGACTCACTGATGACGATTACATCTTTAGGCAACCCTTGGCTTAACTGCTGGGTGCGAGCTAAATCGATAGAGAGATCACGCAAATCACGATTGTTAATACCAATAACTTTGGCATTGAGATTAATGGCACGTTGACGCTCTTCTTCGGTGCTTACTTCGGTTAATACACCCATATTTAATTGATGAGCAACGGCTGACAGAGTGCGATATTGCTCATCATCTAAGACAGAGAGCATTAATAAAATGGCATCTGCTTGATAAAAACGCGCTAAATAGATTTGGTATTCATCAATAATAAAATCTTTACATAAAACAGGTTGGTGTACGGCTTGGCTAACTTGATGTAGATAATCAAAGCTTCCTTGAAAATATTTCTCATCCGTTAATACCGAAATTGCTGCCGCATAAGGCTGATAAATTTTTGCGATCGTCGCGGGATCAAAATCAGCACGAATTAAACCTTTTGAGGGCGATGCTTTTTTACACTCTAAAATAAAAACAGTATTAGGCTGAGTTAATGCCTGATAAAACGAGCGTGTTGATGGCACTATCTGGTGCATAAACTCTGATAATGGTTGGCTTGCTTTACGAGCAATTAGATATTCAGCTTTATCTTTTACAATGGCGTTTAATACAGTCATGCTCTTATCCTCTCGCGGCTAATGCAGTTACACGATTTATTGCTTTACCGCTATAAATGGCGTGCATAGCAACTTCAGTATTCATTTTTAAATCTTCTTGCCCATGTAAACGCATTAATAAAGCGACATTAGCTGCAACAGATTCGGTATGTGCTCTTTTTCCTTCACCTTGTAGTAAATCTGCCAATAATTGACGGTTGACTTCAGGTGTACCACCTTCTAAATCAGTAATGGCACAAGGGCGAAGACCAAAATCACTTGGTGTCAGTTCATAACGAGTAATTTCACCATTGCGCAATTCAGCGACTTGAGTAGGCGCATGCAGTGAAACTTCATCCATTCCACCACTGTGAACAACAGCAGCACGCTCATAACCTAAAACGTTTAATGTATCTGCAATTGGCATCAATAACTCTGGGCTATACACACCGATTAATGCTAATGGCGGGCGAGCCGGGTTAATCAAGGGACCTAATACATTAAATAATGTGCGTGTTTTCAGTTGTTGGCGAACAGGCGCGGCAAAACGAAAACCACTGTGATATTGAGGTGCAAATAAAAAGCATAAACCCACTTCATCCAGTAATTGGCGTGCATCAGCAGCACTTCTGTCTAAAGGGATACCAAATGCTGCTAATAAGTCGGAAGATCCAGAGCGGCTAGATACGCTACGATTGCCGTGTTTCGCAACTTTAATACCTACTTCAGCCGCAACAAAGGCGCTTGCTGTTGAAATATTGATACTGTTGGCACCATCTCCTCCTGTGCCGACAATATCGCAAAATGTGTAATCAGGGCGAGGAAATGGTTGTGCATTTTCAAGTAACGCGCGCGCCGCACCAGCGATTTCTTGAGGATGTTCACCACGCATTTTCATGCTGATCAAAACAGCCGCTAATTGTGATTCTGTCAACTCACCGCGAATAATGGCGCTAAACAGTGTTTGGCTTTCTTCTAACGTCAATTGTTGTGCGCTAAATAATTTGTTGAAGATAGTTTCCATTTTATGCGTCTCCTTTAGGAGTTAATGCCCATGCGATTGTTTGTTCTAAAAGTTGTGCGCCTTTGGTGGTTAAAATTGATTCTGGGTGAAACTGAAAACCACACGTTTTATGTTGACGGTGACGCACCGCCATAACAGTGTTATCGCACCAAGCATTAATAATGAGTTGTTCTGGAACTTGTTCTCCTGAAAGCGAATGGTAACGAGCTACGGGTAAAGGGTTAGGCAAATTCACAAACATTTCGCTGTTATCGTGTTCAGCTAATGTTGCTTTACCATGTAAGATCTCTCCACATGAAGAAACTTTGCCACCGTAAGCTTCAATAATCGCTTGATGACCTAAGCAAATACCAATCACAGGCAATGTACCTAATACACGTTTTAATAGTTCAGGCATACAACCGGCTTGTGAAGGTGCTCCTGGCCCTGGAGATAACAGTAAAATCGGGTTATCGAGTTCACGTAATTTTTGTTCAATAAAATCGGCAGTGACGCTATTGCGATAAATCACAACGTTATTGCCAAGGCTACGTAATTGATCGACAAGGTTATAAGTAAATGAGTCGATATTATCGAGTAGTAAGATAGTCGCCATTAGCAAGCCTCCTGCAGTTGTGTATCAGTATGAGCTTGTAAAATAGCGTTGATCACAGCTTGTGATTTATTACGTGTCTCTTCAGCTTCCATTTGAGGATCTGAATCAAGCACAATTCCGGCACCAACTTGAATAGTTGCAATATTATTTTCAACATAAGCAGAGCGAATAACTATGCAAGTGTCAAAATCGCCTGCACCAGTGAAATAGCCGATAGCGCCACCGTAACTGCCACGTTTTGTTTTTTCATAACGAGCAATCAATTGCATTGCACTAACTTTGGGCGCACCCGATAACGTACCCATATTCATACAAGCTTGATAAGCATGAAAAATATCTAAGTCATCACGTAATTTACCCACAACTCTTGAGACTAAGTGCATGACAAAAGCATAACGGTCAACTTTTGTTAATTCAGCGACATAACGGCTACCTGCTTGGCAAATACGCGCTAAATCATTACGTGCTAAATCAACTAACATTAAATGTTCAGAAAGCTCTTTCGTATCTGTGCGCATTTCAAGTTCAATTCGGCTGTCTAAATCGGCATTGATTGAACCATCTGTGTTGCGTCCTCTTGGGCGAGTTCCTGCAATTGGATAGATTTCAATTTGGCGATCGCTTGTTTGATATTTCAATGCGCTCTCTGGTGATGCGCCAAATACCGTGAATAAAGCATCATGCATATAGAACAAATAAGGGCTTGGATTTTTCTCTTTCAATACTTGATAAGCGGCAAGTGGTGAAGGGCAAGCAACTTGAAAGCGACGTGATGGAACAACTTGGAAAATATCACCACGACGAATATAGGTTTTCATTGCTTCAACGATATCGCCATAACCTTTATCATCCATATTGCCTTGTATTGTTGACTCTGCTGCGGTTAATGCGCGGCGAATAGGATGTTTTAAAGGCTGTTTAGCCAGTGAAGTTAACTCAGATTGTCGTAAAGTGAGGCGCTGACCCTCTGTTTTATCATCAGTAAAAGCAATGGAAATTAATTGACTATCTTTATTCTGATGGTCGATCACGATTAATTGTTCTGCTAAGTAAAAGCAGTAGTCTGGGCATGAAAAAACGGTGTCTAATTCAGGAATAGGTTCAAAACCACTGACTAAATCATAAGCAAATAAACCGCCAACAAAAATAGCATTAGCATCTTTAGCGTCTTTATTAGCAAGGAAGAAGCGTAAGGCATCAAATACGCTGGCTGATTTTAATTTACTTTCTTCATCAATATCTTGTGCAGGTGCTGAAAAAGTAAAAACACACTGTTTATCGCTCTCTTGTATTAAGACAGCTTTTTCTTTTAGTGCGATTTTTAATGCGGGTAATAAAGCTTGCCCATTAACGCTTAATGCATCAATAGTGACTTGATTTTTTACTGCGCTGATACGCAATGCGCTATCAACAATTAACAAACTTTTTAAGTTTGCTTTAGTGTCAACTTGTGCAGATTCTAACAATAATGTGTGATGTTTGTTTTCACATAATGTATTGAAAAGTAAAGCCGGTTCACTATGGTAAGGCAGTGGCGTTGCCTTGGTATTAAATGAGAATGCAAGTGATGTATTCATTATTATCGCTCTATATTATTTTTACTAACTGTTTTTAATGCATAAAAAAACCCGCGTAGGCGGGTTTTAGATATCACTGACGTGAAGCAGGAGATCAAACCGCCCATAAAAGAGTATTGCGCCACCAAAGAGCGATAAGACGTTGATTAATATTCATAAGATCTCCTTACAGCTAACGACAGATAATAAGTTAATAGACTAGCTCGTGTTGTGTACTAGTAAACTGGATTGCGTTAGGTTCGTCAAGTACTTTATGGCATACTCTTTAAAAATTATTATCTTGCTAAGATGAAAAGGGAGAAGCGATGACAGAAGTGCTATCTGATTTAAGAGTGATTTATGATTTGCACAGCCACACTACCGCGTCAGATGGCGAGCTTTCACCAGAAGAATTGGTTGAGAGAGCGATAGAGCGTCAAATTAATGTCTTAGCGATTACGGATCACGATACAACCGCAGCAATTACTCCAGCTAATGATTATATTGCAGAAAAAAATCTGCCTCTTACCCTGATATCAGGTGTCGAAATATCGACTTTGTGGGAGAATATAGAAATCCATATTGTTGGATTGAATATTGATATCAACCATAATGCAATGAAAACGCTCCTTTCGTCACAAAGCCAATGTCGTGAAACACGCGCGATAATGATAGGTGAGCGATTAGAAAAATCGGGTATTGCAAATGCATTTGAAGGGGCAAAAGCCTTAGCACTTGGTGGACAAGTTACAAGAGGACACTTTGCTCGTTTTCTTGTGAATGAAGGGCATGTTGCCTCAGTTAATAAAGTGTTTAAACGTTATTTAGCGAAAGGTAAAACCGGCTATGTGCCCCCACAGTGGTGCTCAATAGGTGACGCTGTCACAGCAATTCATGAAGCTGGTGGTGTTGCAGTATTAGCACACCCGGGACGATATGGTCTATCCTCTAAATGGTTAAAACGCTTAACGCTTTATTTTAAACAACTCGGTGGTGATGCAATCGAAGTGGCACAATGCCAACAACCACCACAAGAACGGGAACAACACGCAGCATTAGCGCAACTTTATGGGTTAAAAGCTTCGTTAGGTTCTGATTTTCATCGCCCTTGCTCGTGGATAGAATTGGGGCGTAATTTATGGTTACCCAGTGGTGTAGAACCAGTTTGGTCGCTATGGCAAGAGTAACATTAGAAATTCGTTGAGGGATGTATGAGCCAACTTTTTTATATTCACCCTGATAATCCGCAGGCTCGTTTAATTGAACAAAGTGCTGATATTTTACGTAAAGGCGGTGTGGTGATTTATCCAACAGACTCTGGCTATGCTATTGGTTGTTGTTTAGACAATAAAGATGCAATGACGAGAATTTGTCGTATTCGCCAATTAGATAAAAACCACAATTTTACACTGATGTGCCGTGATTTATCAGAAATTGCCAATTACGCTTATGTTGATAATGTCGTGTTTCGTTTAATAAAAAATAACACTCCAGGTAATTACACGTTTATCTTAAAAGCAACTAAAGATGTACCAAAGCGATTGATGAACGATAAACGTAAAACCATAGGCTTGCGTGTTCCTTCTAACCCTATTGCACTGGCATTGTTAGAAAATATTGGTGAGCCATTAATGTCAACAAGCCTGATTTTACCGGGTAATGATTTTGCTGAATCTGATCCAGAAGAAATCGAAGATTTATTAAGCAAGCAAGTTGATTTGGTGATCCACGGTGGCTATTTAGGGCAAAAACCGACAACGGTAATTGATTTAACAGAAGATACTCCAGTTATTGTGCGTGAAGGTATGGGAGATATTACGCCATTTCAGTAAGTCATTTAGCTGATTAAACTGAGTTTGGAAAAAATGACTCAATAGTGAAGAAATTTATCACGAGATAAAGAGATAAAAGGTGAAGGGATTTATCGCTTGTGTTAAATTTATACATTACGATAAAAATCATGGTGTCTGTTTTTGAAATCGGTTATATCAACGCGTATTTTAGACGCTAAACACGATAACTTGATCTGCAGACAAACGGCTAAGTTATTGTTAGATTTTGCCAACATCGTTTTATCGTCACTATTTATCACAATGTTGATGGTTAATGTGAAAAATCATCAACATTGTTCACTATTGAATCAATAAACTTGTGTTTATTTCTTATTTTAATAAACATGGGTTATTTATATTTAATTGATTTTTAAAAATTAATTCTATTTTTATGACGCCTGTGAAGGCGACACATGAGGTTGTTTCATGAGCGATAAATCGCAACGCACTGAAAAATTACAAAAAATCCTTGCTCGTTCTGGT
>JAEYFY010000393.1 GCA_023454395.1 Pseudomonadota bacterium | reverse complement strand
GTAAATGGGCCAATACAAAACACCGTAAAGCAGCGCAAGATGCGAAACGCGGTAAAATTTTCACTAAAATCATCCGTGAATTAGTTACAGCAGCACGTTTAGGTGGTGGTGATCCTGCAACTAACCCACGTTTACGTGCGGCAGTTGATAAAGCATTATCGAACAACATGACTCGTGACACTTTAAATCGTGCAATTGCACGAGGTGTGGGTAATGATGAAAACGATAATATGGAAACCATCATTTATGAAGGCTATGGTCCTGCGGGTACTGCGGTGATGGTTGAATGCTTAAGTGATAATCGTAACCGTACTGTTTCCGATGTTCGCCATGCATTTACCAAAACAGGTGGTAATTTAGGAACAGATGGTTCTGTATCTTATCTGTTTACCAAAAAAGGTGTCATTTCCTACGCACCGGGTGTGGACGAAGATGCCATTATGGAAGCTGCGTTAGAAGCTGGTGCTGACGACGTTGAAACTTTTGATGATGGTGCTATTGATGTTTACACCACACCAGAATCTTTTGGTGAAGTAAAAGATGCAATGGATGCAGCAGGTTTTGTTGCTGAATCAGCAGAAGTTTCAATGATCCCATCGACTAAAGCAGAATTAGATATTGAAACTGCACCAAAATTAATGCGTCTTATCGATATGTTAGAAGACAGTGATGACGTGCAAGAAGTCTATCACAACGGTGATATCTCTGATGAAGTTGCAAAACAACTGGAAGATATCCTGTAATCGTTCTAACGATTATCGAAAATAACGGTGTTTAACGCTGTTATTGAAAGTGCGAAGAGAAGAGCAGAGCAGATTTTTTTGCTCTTTTCTCTCGCCATCGACCATATCGGCAACAGGAATTGATATGGCTATCATTCTAGGTATAGACCCCGGCTCGCGTGTTACAGGCTATGGTGTAATTCGACAGCAAGGGCGTCAGCTTATCTATTTGGGAAGCGGTTGTATTCGTACACAAGTTCCCGATCTCCCCAATCGACTTAAGCGTATTTATGCTGGTGTTAGCGAAATTATTACTCAATTTTCGCCGGATGTGTTTGCCGTTGAACAAGTGTTTATGGCTAAAAATGCTGACTCCGCATTAAAACTGGGGCAAGCGCGAGGTGTTGCGATACTCGCCGCAGTAAACAATGATTTACCTGTTTTTGAATATGCAGCTCGCCAAGTTAAACAGACCGTTGTGGGCACGGGCGCTGCTGAAAAAAGCCAAGTACAACATATGGTGCGCTCAATACTAAAATTATCTGCGGCACCGCAATCAGATGCTGCTGATGCCTTGGCGATTGCTATCACTCATTGTCATTTTAACCAAAATTTATTACGTGTGGGCGATCCTCGATTAGTGTTAACACGAGGCAGGTTAAGATAAGTTGTTATCTTGGTAAATGTGTTTGGTTTTTTACAGGCTGGATATACGTCCAGCTTTTTTTATGTTATAAACTTGACGTAATTATATTTGCGGAGGCGTTAGGGTGATAGGTCGTATCAGAGGAATTATTCTTGAAAAACAGCCACCAGTGGTGCTGATCGAGGCAGGTAATGGTGTGGGTTATGAAATCAATATGCCAATGACCTGTTTTTATGAATTGCCTGATATTGGTCAAGAAGCCATTATCTACACGCAATTTATCGTACGTGAAGATGCACAATTACTTTATGGTTTTAACCAAAAACAAGAGCGCGCACTTTTTCGTGAATTAATTAAAGTGAATGGTGTGGGACCTAAACTTGCATTAGCCATTCTATCTGGCATGTCTGCTCGTCAATTTGTCACTGCGATTGAAAATGAATCTATCACTTCACTAGTGAAATTACCGGGTGTAGGTAAGAAAACGGCGGAGCGTTTAGTGGTTGAAATGAAAGATCGCTTTAAAGGTCTTAATGGTGATTTATTCGAAAATAATGATATCGAGTTACCAGAAAGTACTTCACCTAAAGCACCAAAAGCGGCAGATATTGAAGCCGAAGCCTCTGCGGCATTAATCGCATTAGGCTATAAACCACAAGAAGCTGCAAAAATGATCAGCAAAGTGGCAAAACTGGGTACAGATAGCGAGACACTTATCAAAGAAGCGTTGCGCGCGGCTATTTAGGAGTAACACATTGTGATTGAAGCAGATCGCCTGATTTCAGCAGAAATTCAACAACCTGAAGAAGAAATTATTGATAGGGCGATCCGTCCTAAATCTCTTGCCGAATATGTTGGGCAACCGCAAGTTCGAGAACAAATGGAGATTTTTATTCAGGCGGCTAAATTGCGTCATGATGCGCTCGATCATCTGCTTATCTTTGGACCTCCCGGATTAGGTAAAACTACATTAGCAAATATCATTGCTAATGAAATGGGGGTTAATTTACGTACCACATCAGGCCCTGTACTTGAAAAAGCCGGTGATTTAGCCGCTATGCTAACTAACCTAGAGCCTCATGACGTATTGTTTATTGATGAAATTCATCGTCTTTCACCTGTTGTTGAAGAAATTCTTTATCCAGCAATGGAAGATTATCAACTTGATATTATGATTGGTGAAGGACCTGCGGCTCGTTCAATTAAAATTGACCTCCCTCCATTTACCTTAGTGGGTGCAACCACAAGAGCTGGCTCTTTAACATCGCCATTGCGTGACCGTTTTGGTATTGTTCAACGTCTTGAGTTTTATAATGTTGACGATCTTCAACATATTGTTTCTCGTAGTGCCAGTTTTATGGGATTAGAGATGACAGATGAAGGCGCTCGTCAAATTGCGATGCGTTCACGAGGTACACCGCGTATTACTAACCGATTATTGCGCCGTGTGAGAGACTTTGCCCAAGTAAAAGGCAATGGTGCTATTGATAAAGAGATTGCATCTAAAGCGCTTGATATGTTGAATGTGGATGCAGCAGGTTTTGATTATTTAGATCGAAAACTCCTTTTTGCCATCATTGATAAATTTATGGGTGGCCCTGTCGGATTAGATAACCTTGCGGCAGCTATTGGTGAAGAGCGTGAAACTATAGAAGATGTATTAGAGCCTTATTTAATTCAGCAAGGTTTTATTCAGCGTACACCACGGGGTCGTGTTGCCACTAATCATGCCTATCGTCATTTTAATCGAATTATGGAAGATTAGATTCTTTACAATAACCCGATAATGGATCATAAAAATAACCCTCACTAGAAATTAATAGTGAGGGTTATTTTTGCATGAAATCTTATTTATATTTCAATTACTGTTTAGTCGGGGCAAATAAACTTAAAATAAAGAGGCAACTCGCCGCTAAAACCACTGAAGGGCCAGCAGGCGTGTCATAGAAAGCAGAGAAGGTTAAACCACCGGTAATTGCCAACATACCAACCGCGATTGCAATCAGAGCCATTTGCTCTGGGGAACGAGCAAAACGACGTGCTGTTGCTGCAGGGATGATCAGTAACGAGGTAATGATCAGCGCACCGACAAACTTCATGGCCAAACCAATGGTTAATGCGGTGATCATCATTAGCTTTAAGCGTTCTCGCTGAATATTCACACCATCAACAAATGCCATATCTTGATTAATTGTCATGGAAAGTAGTGGACGCCATGAGCGAATAATCACAAATAAAACAATCACAACACCAATAAAAATGCTGATAACGTCTTGATAGTTTACAGACAGCAAATCACCAAACAGATAAGCCATTAAATCAACACGTACATTCGACATTAAACTAACAACCACAAGCCCTAAAGAAAGCGCACTGTGTGCCATGATCCCTAAAAGAGTATCAACAGAAAGTTGAGGTTTTAACTCTAACCAGACCAATAAAATAGCGAGAAGAAGCGTGACTGCAATAACAGCATAAAAAGGCTCGATGTTAAATAGCAAACCAAAAGCAACACCAAGTAGTGAGGCGTGAGCTAAAGTATCACCAAAATAAGACATACGACGCCAAACGACAAAAGAGCCTAAAGGACCCGCCGCCATTGCTAAGAGCATACCGGCAATCCAACCCGGTAACAGCAACTCAATCATGACGACACTCCTTACTGTGCTGGTGATGATGACGATAAATACCCAGTTGCTCAGCACCGCGGCTTCCAAACATGGCAATAAACTCAGGGTGAGAAGACACCACGTCAGGTGTACCCGAACAGCAAATATGACCATTTAAACAGAGGACTTCGTCTGTTTTTGCCATTACAAGATGAAGATCATGAGAAACCATCAAGATGGCACAACCTAATTCATGACGAAGCTGATTAATTAAATCATAAAGTGCTAATTGACCATTCACATCAACACCTTGTGTGGGTTCATCTAAAACTAAAAGTTGAGGTTGATTAAGCAAGGCTCTTGCTAACAACACACGTTGAGACTCACCGCCAGAAAGTTTCTGCATAGGCTGATTGATTAATTTAGCCGCATTAACGCGTTCTAAAGCAGGGAGAATATCTTTATCATGAACCCCCGGTTTTAATGTCATAAACCGTTTAACGGTGAGTGGCATGGTGGGATCGAGATAAAGTTTTTGTGGCACATAGCCCACTCTTAGCGCATTTTGGCGCTCAACTTTTCCTGAGGTTGGATTTAATAAACCAAGAACTAAACGGATAACCGTAGATTTACCTGCGCCATTAGGACCAAGTAAAGTAAGAATACGGCCTGCTTTTAGATCAAAAGAGATATCTTTTAAAATTTCTCTTTCACCAAAAGAAACACAAACCGATTTTAAACAAATCAAGTCAGACATAAAATTAGCACTTGCAGAATCATTGAAACGTTATAATATAACATTTCCAATGATGATTCACGAGAATTCTTCCTATGT
>JAEYFY010000358.1 GCA_023454395.1 Pseudomonadota bacterium | reverse complement strand
AGAAAAACCTCGGTGAGCAGCTATCTTCATTTCTCTCTCCTTTTCATTTGTGCCGACATCATGACAACCATTTATGACAGCAATTTGACAGTCATACCATCAATATATCTTCATTTAATTGTCACCCATTTGTCATAAACAACATTTAGGGTAATTCGCAGATTAGATTGCACCTTTAACTTTCGATTAAAAAGGAAATTCTGCATGTCGATAAAATCAATAACAGGTCTTGCTGTTGCTATGGCGTTATTTACCTCTCCTACACACGCAAAAACACAAATTGAATGGTGGCATGCAATGGGAGGTGCGCTCGGTCAGAAAGTAAATCAAATCGCCTCTGATTTTAATGCCAGTCAATCTGAATATGAAATAAAGCCTGTTTATAAAGGCACTTACGCTGAAACAATGACCAGTGCAGTAGCTTCATTTCGCGCTAAAAACCAACCTGCTATTGTGCAAGTCTTTGAAGTGGGTACAGCCAGTATGATGGGTGCTAAAAAAGCCGTTTTTCCGGTTTATCAATTAATGGAAAAAACCCACGAGCCTTTTGATCCTAATAGTTATTTATCAACCGTCACGGGCTATTACACCACCAGCGACGGCAAAATGATGTCATTACCATTTAATAGTTCAACACCGGTGCTTTACTACAATAAAACACTATTTAAAAAAGCAGGGATAGAACAACCACCAAAGACATGGAAAGAGATGGAAGTTGTATCTCAAAAACTGCTCAATTCTGGTGTTAAATGTGGATTTACCACAACATGGCAATCATGGACACAAATCGAAAACTTTGGTGCACGTAATAATTTGCCTATTGCGACAAAAAATAACGGTTTCGATGGTTTTGATACGACCTTTCTATTTAACAAAGCGCCTTTCGTCGCTCATATCCAACAAATGGCAGATTGGTCGAAATCCGGTATTTTCAAATATGGCGGACGCCAATCTGATGCAATGCCACTGTTTTACACTCAAGAATGCGCCATGGTGATGGAGTCATCCGCGGGTTTTGCAGGCATTAAAGAGAACATGAAAGATCTTGATATTGGTGTTAGTCAATTGCCTTACGACGATACTCTGGTACAAAAACCAGCAAATACCATTATTGGTGGTGCATCGTTATGGGTCATGTCTGGACGTCCTGATGCAGAATATAACGGTGTTGCCAAATTCTTCACCTATCTTTCAAGCCCTGAAGTTCAAGCCGATTGGCACCAAGCAACGGGTTATTTGCCAGTCACTAAAGCGGCTTATGCGTTAACACAGCAGCAAGGCTTTTATCAGCAAAACCCCGGCGCAGATACGGCAATATTGCAAATGACAACCTCTGAACCAACAGCCAATTCAAAAGGATTACGTTTTGGTAATTTCCTGCAAACTCGCGAAATCGTTGATGAAGAGTTAGAAAAAGTGTGGTCAGGAAAACAGAGTGCTCAAGTTGCGTTAGATAATGCAGTTGCGCGTGGAAATGAGCAGTTACGCCGTTTTGAACGTACTCAACAATAGTTACTTAGATTAGGCGAGCAAAGTAGCTCGCCTTCTGTTTTTATCGATTTACTGGATATTGTATGGCTTCTCAATCCATTTATTTTAAACAAAAATGGTTACCTCTCGCGCTAATTTTTCCTCAATTAGCTATCACGATTATCTTTTTCATTTGGCCTGCTGGGCAAGCGTTCTTTCAGTCATTTCAGTTAGAAGATGCATTCGGGCTTAGTCGAGAATTTGTTGGTTTTGAAAATTTTCAGCGCCTTTTTAGCAATAGTTATTACTTTGATAGTTTGATCACAACGCTTATTTTCAGTACCAGTGTCGTATTTTTATCGATGCTCTCAGCACTTATTTTGGCAGGCATTGCCGAGCAAATTTTGCGAGGTAAACTTTTTTATCGCACCATTTTAATTTCACCCTATGCCATTGCACCAGTTATTGCGGGTTTTCTTTGGTTATTTATGCTTGATCCGACGATTGGCGTATTAAGCCAACAATTAAAGAAAATAGGTATTAACTGGGACCCTGTACTTAATACACATCACGCCATGTGGATGGTGGTTTTAACGGCAACATGGAAACAAGTGAGCTATAACTTCTTATTTTTTCTTGCCGCTTTACAATCTGTACCTAAATCCTTGTTAGAGTCAGCAGCCATCGACGGCAGTGGCCCCATTAAACGCTTTATCACCATCAGTTTCCCTTTGATTTCTCCCACCACTTTTTTCTTACTCGTGGTGAATTTTGCTTATGCCTTTTTTGATACATTCGCCATTATTCATGCGATGACGCAAGGAGGCCCCGGTAGTAGTACATCCACACTGGTTTATAAGGTCTATAACGATGGTTTTGTGGGATTAGATTTAGGCTCCTCCGCCGCACAATCCGTTATTTTGATGTTTATTGTCGCGATATTAACCATTATTCAATTTCGTTATGTTGAGAAAAAGGTGGCTTACTGATGGTTGAACGTAGACCTTTATTTCATGCTTTCTGCCACTTTATTCTTATTGTCGGCATACTTTCTGTTGCTTTCCCTGTCTGGATTGCACTTGTGGCAACAACACATCAAAACACCGAATTTGCCACCGGCTCTCCTCTTTGGTTTGGTACTGAAGGTATTAATATTTTTAAATCAATATTTTCACAGGCAGGCACCACGCAAAATAGCGCCATCTCCATTAATAGTATGTTATTGAATTCATTGATTATGGCGTTAGTGATCACCCTAGGGAAATTAACAATCTCGATTTTATCAGCCTACGCTGTCGTTTTCTTTCGCTTCCCAGGAAGAATGCTCGCCTTTTGGACTATCTTTTTTACGTTAATGTTACCTGTTGAAGTCCGCATTATGCCTACATTTGAGGTGGTCACTAATCTCAATATGTTGAACTCTTATGCAGGTTTAACTATTCCATTAATTGCTAGCGCCACAGCCACTTTTTTATTTCGCCAATTTTTTCTGACCATCACCCCTGAATTAATTGAAGCCGCTAAAATTGATGGCGCCGGGCCGATTAAGTTTTTTTTCACTATCTTACTTCCTCTTTCTCGCACCAATATCGCCGCCCTATTTGTTATCACCTTTATTTATGGGTGGAATCAATATCTTTGGCCAATGCTTATCACAACAGATACTCACTACTACACCATTGTAATGGGTATTAAACAGATGGTTGCGGTTTCTGATGGTGTCGTTGAATGGAATAAGATCATGGCGACCACGTTAATTGCAATGTTGCCTCCCGTCCTTATTGTCATTTTGATGCAAAGAGCCTTTGTTAAAGGCTTTATTGATACGGAGAAATAATATGACAACCGTAACGCTCACTGATTTAGAAAAACGCTATCCTAATGGGCACCAAGCTATTTCGAAGTTGAACCTTTCTATTGAGCAAGGTGAAATGGTGGTATTAGTTGGTCCAAGCGGTTGTGGCAAATCAACATTGCTACGAATGATTGCGGGGTTAGAAACGATTACACAAGGTGATTTATTTATTGATAATTTACGGGTTAATGAGCATGAACCTAGTGAACGTGATATTGCCATGGTGTTTCAAAACTATGCCCTTTATCCTCATATGTCCGTTTATAACAATATGGCATACGGCTTACGCAATCGAAAAACCCCCAAAGCCAAGATTGAAGAACTTGTTACAAATGCCGCCCAACTACTTGAAATCAACCATTTACTGGATAGAAAACCCAAAGAACTTTCAGGTGGGCAACGTCAACGCGTCGCAATGGGAAGAGCCATTGTTCGTGATCCTAAAGTCTTTTTATTTGATGAGCCACTTTCTAACCTTGATGCTAAATTACGGGTTCAGATGCGTCTGGAGATCAAAAAACTACAGCGAAAGCTCTCCACAACCTCTATTTATGTGACGCACGATCAGGTAGAAGCGATGACATTAGCCGATAAGCTAGTGGTGTTAAATCAAGGAAATATAGAGCAAGTAGGCACACCGTTAGATATTTATCAAAGCCCGGCTTCTGTGTTTGTAGCTACTTTTATGGGTTCGCCAGCAATGAATATCTTAGATGTCCCAATTAATCATGGTGTGATTGAAATTGCTGATGGGCATATTGCCATTTCATCTCAGCATTTTCCTTATCAAGCCATTAAATTGGGCTTACGTCCTGAGCATTTAATCATTAGCCATCAACATCCTCTTTTTCATGTTGATGTTGAATTTATTGAAGCACTCGGTGCCGATGTTTTAATTTATGCCACGACTTGCGATAAGCAAAAACAACCTCTCGTTATTCGTGCGCCAAATGATCATGGTGTGAAAATTGGTAGTAGAATAGGTCTTACCATTCACCCAGAAAATCTCCATTTCTTTAATGAACAATCAGGGAAACGTATTAATCGCCCTTTTATGCTCATCAGTGAATTAATGGTTTCCTAAGGTTTTGATATCATTTTATTCACTTTCAGTTTAATCTGAATAGCGATATTTTAAATGTCGCTATTTATTTACCCATAAGCAATAAATATTAAAAATATAAATTTTGTCAGAATTAAACAAATAAAATACACATCTAAATACAGCGTTACTTCAATATTATTCCAAATGAATACAAAATAGCCTTACTCACATCTAAAGTAAGTATAATTAAATGATTTATAGCAATAAAATTTCCCCCTTCAAGATCAAACCATCAATTAATTCTCTTAAATTTAAAGAAGTTAAATCTATTTTTCCATTTGTATTATGCTCAATTAAGAAAAGAGAAAATAATACAATCATGCTGAGAAAAGAGAAAAATATATATTGAGATAATATTTCTCACATAAAACACCTATATTGCACAGGCAGATAAGCACTGTTATTCTTCTGCTCGAATTTGATCTGCAATTATATAAACTGCCAAGCAGAAAAGGACTTAATAAAAAATGAAAATTAAATTACTTGCTACAGTGATGGTATCAGCAGCACTACTCTCTGGTTGTCAAAACCTCAATACAGATATGCTGACCAAATCAGGAACCCAACTTTTTCAAGCCGCGACATTAAGCGACGATGATATCAAAGCGCTAACAAATGATGCTTGTAAAGAGATGGATGCGCAAAATAAAGTTGCACCTGCAAATAGCACCTACACTAAACGTTTAAATAATATCGCTAAAGCGTTAGGTAATGAAGTTAATGGTACGCCAGTAAACTACAAAGTTTATATGACCAAAGATGTCAATGCGTGGGCAATGGCTAACGGCTGTGTACGTGTTTATAGCGGCTTAATGGACATGATGACAGATAACGAAGTTGAAGGCGTTTTAGGTCATGAAATGGGTCACGTAGCTTTAGGTCATACTCGTAAAGCGATTCAAGTTGCTCACGCAACGGTTGCAGCACGTACAGCGGCAGCATCCGCTGGTGGTGTAGCAGCGCAATTAAGCAGTTCTCAGCTAGCTGAAATGGGAGAAAAACTGGTTAATGCTCAGTTCTCTCAACACCAAGAATCAGAAGCGGATAACTTCTCTTATGATCTGCTGAAAAAACGTGGGGTAAGCACCGCAGGTTTGGTCACAGGTTTTGATAAGTTAGCTAAATTAGGTGGTGGTGATTCAAGTATGTTTGATTCTCACCCACCATCAAAAGAGCGTGCAGATAATATCCGTAATCGCATTGCTGAAGATAAGAAATAATTATCTTGCCCCTATATTCCATAATATGGGGGTTTTCTTTTCAGGTTTATCCTTTTTATGACTGGCGAAAACGGTTTATCACATCGACAAAAAAACGGCTGATCGCTTGTTTTTCACTCTGATCATATTGATCAAATAACGCAGACCATTTTGCTTGAGACTGTTGATGCAACATCTCATGCGCATGAAAAAGACGCTCACCTTCAGTGGTTAAGATAAAAAATATTTCTTTTTGATTATCCGCCAATTTTATTTTTTCAATAGCCCCTTTCTTTTGTAATCGACTGCAAATTTTTGACACTGCACCTCGGGTCATAGACATATATTCACTGATGGTTGTGAGATTTCTCATGCTCTCTTCACCAATACAATGGATCACATGCAATTCTGTAAGCGAATAATTATCTAACCCATTCTCTTTTAATACTTTTTTATGAACACTATCGGCTTGTTCATCTTTAAGATGCAAAAAATCACTTAACCCTTTTAATAAGTCTTCTGTTGTCACATTCTCTTTTGCCATTTTGTTTCCTTGGAAAGGATATTTTTAAAAATAGTACCAAAAGTATTTACAACAATCAAAATATCGCTATTATTTGTTTTGTTTCCATGGAAACAAAAAACAACAAGAGGCAATATAATGAAATTATCAATCCGCAGTCTGTTTTATCTCATTTGTTTTAGCGCACTACTAGGCTCTTTGGCGCAAAATATCTATACCCCTGTACTTCCCTTGATCCAACAGCTATTTAATACCACGCTATCATTGGTTAATTTAACGGTATCTGCATTTACTTTTGCTATGGCTGTTATGCAACTATTTTACGGCTCCTTGATTGATAAATGGGGAAGAAAACCTATTTTACTCAGTGGGTTAGCCATCTCAATTGTGGGTGCTTTGGGTTGTGTTTGGTCTGATTCTATTGGGGTATTGATTTTTTGGCGGGTGATCCAAGCTATTGGTATTGCAGCTATTCCTGTGGTTGCAGCCACTATTCTTGGCGATCTTTATCAAGGAAACGAGCGTGCTAAAGCGATGGGATCGTATCAAATGTTATTAGCGCTAGCTCCTGCCTGTGGCCCTTTATTAGGTGGATATTTAGCACAACATTATCAATATCAAGGCATTTTTATTTTCTTGTCCGTTGCCGGTATCCTATTACTTATTACGCATCTCTTTTATTTACCTGAAACACGTCCAGAACAGAAAGAAGCTTTTAACAGCATGTCTGCAATGCAACAAGTGCTTATGGCTCCTGCGGGTAAATCCGTATTTATCATCAGTTTTATGGTGTTTTATAACTATTTTTGTTTACTGGTTTTCTTACCCTTAATTGCCTTTCATCTCTACCAGCTTAACAGTACCGAAATCGGTGGATTATATATCCCTATGTCGATTGCTCTGATTTCAGGTAGTTATCTTTACCGTAGGATCTGCCATCTATTCAATGTGGAATATGGTGTGATTATTACCTCTTGTATTAACCTGATCATGTTGACGTTATTTGCACTCTTTTGGCAAATCTCATTACCTGTAATGCTTGGCTTAACCGTGTTATATGGGCTTTCTTTAGGATTAACCATGCCAACACATACCACATTATTAGCAAGTTATTTCAGTACAATGAGAGCAACTGCAATGGGGATTTATAATTTTATTCGTTATTGTGGCATGGCGGCAGGTCCTATGATTTCGATCTATTTTGTGACTGACAATCACTATGAGTATGTCTTTTATTCTTGTATGATCTTCACGAGTTTGGCATTGTGTTTCACCATTAAGACCTTAATGTCTTCATTAAAAGAAAAAAAACAAACTGCAAACTAACAGGATATTTAATGAAACTGACCATTGAAAAGCTCACACAGCCTTCAGCACAAGACCGTATTGATTTAGGCAAAATTTGGCAAGATATTCGTTATCAATCAGCCTTAAAAAACGAGATCAATAACGAAAATGTCCTCTTTGTGGCAAGATTTAATGAACGATTATTAGCCGCTTGCTGGGTTAAATTATCGGATAAGAAAGCTGTTATCACCGATTTTATGGTCAGAGAAGTAACACGCCGTCGCGGTGTTGGGCATTATTTACTCACACAATGCTTATCTGCATATCCTGAGATTACCCATTGGCAAGCAATAAGCTTATCCACCGAAGAGCATGGATATGATGTTGCACATGCTTTTTTGGCACATCATCAATTTAGTCCATCACCACAATCTGATCTTTATGTTCTCAATATTTGACAATGTTCTTACTCTAAATAATTCATAATGTGCTTACTCTAAATAATTCTACAACTTGAATATATGCAACATATAGTATGACGAGTAAACGCTACGGCTTGAAATATGACGAATAATAAAGTCTCGCCACATTATAAGCCGTCTCACTAAGATTCCTTTGCGCATTATTTAACGCATCAGAAAGTGTAGAAACGCCCGGTACAATTGAAAAAACGGCATCAATACCCTGCTGATGCACCACATCGTAATCTGGTAAATAACCACCGACTAACGCAATAACAGGAAGGTGGTATTTTTTTGCCAATTTAGCAACGCCTGTCGGTGTTTTACCTTGTGCGGATTGGCTATCCATTCGCCCTTCACCCGTTATCACTAAATCTGCATCAATTAACTGTTTTTCTAATTCAACAGTATTAGCAACCAATTCGACACCTTGCGAAAGCCTTGCTTGCGTAAAAGCCAGTAACGGCAAAGCCAATCCTCCCGCAGCGCCACTTCCTGCAATATGGATAAGACTGCGTTGCGTCATCTTTTCAAGATAAGTACCAAAATGGTGTAATGCGTTATCAAGTTGCGCAATATCGTCTTTGGTCGCGCCTTTTTGAGGACCAAAAATAGCGGAAGCCCCTTTTTCGCCACACAATGGATTAGTCACATCGCAAGCAATCTCAATTTCAACCTGTTTTAGTTTAGGATTAAGCTTCGTGATATCGACAGAGTAAAGTTGAGCTAATGATAGTCCACCAAAAGGCAAAGATGCCCCAAACTTATCTTTAAGACCAAGACCGAGTGCTTGCATCATCCCCGCACCAGCGTCATTTGTAGCACTGCCACCTAATCCTAAAATAATTTTTTTAACGCCCATTTCAAGTGCGGCATTAATTAATTCACCCGTACCATAACTGGTCGTTAATTTGGGATCACGTTGAGATAAAGGAATAAGATGAAGACCAGAAGCTTGTGCCATTTCAATCACGGCAGTGGTGTTATCACCTAAAAGCCCCCAAGTTGCAGTCACTTTTTTACCTAAAGGCGAACACACTTGTGTAGAGATAAAACGGCCTTGCGTTGCATCCACCAGCGATGTCACCGTTCCTTCGCCACCATCTGCCATGGGAATACAACAATATTGCGCATTAGGTAAATAACGTGAAAAACCCTGTTTTATTGCCATCGCAACATCTTTCGCACTTAAACTTTCTTTAAAAGAATCAGGGGCGATAACTATTTTCACGTTCTTTTCTCCAAGCAATAAAAAAGCGATATTTTCATATCGCTTTTATAACATACTCTACTTTATGAGTGCGTGTGCTTGGTCTGAAATGTGATTAATCTTCAATCGCTAAACGCAATTTCTTCATCGCATTTTTTTCTAATTGACGAACACGCTCGGCAGAAACACCGTATTTTGTCGCCAAGTCTTGCAATGTCGATTT